>NZ_JBXAWK010000002.1:0-203167 GCF_057291755.1 Kitasatospora sp. UYEF31 | reverse complement strand
CTTCGAGACGGCCGCCCTCATCCACCTCGCCGACTACCAAGAGTGATCAAGGCAGCCGGTGCGACCGGCAAAGGACTTCCGACGCGCTGCACTAGTGTCCTGAGACTCAGGACACCAGCGGCCACCGGGGACCAGGACCCCGCAACCGCTCAACGGCGCGCGGTTGCGTGGCTGTCCGCATGTCGGCTTGTGTGCCGGTTTGTGGGTCAGTGAGAAAAACGCCACATGTCAGACGGGACGGCCGTGGGGGCGACGGTCCCGTCTGGCTGGTTTTCGCCTAGTTCGTCCCGATAAGGCGCTGACGCTCGATCTTGGACAACCCGGGACGTACCGGAAAATGTCCCGGACCGAGGTTCCACAGTCGGATGAACCCGGGTACGACCACGGGGAAAGTCTTGTGGAACAGTGGCGAACGCGGGGCCGGACCGCCCCGCGGAACAGGCGCTGCACACGCGCACCCTCAGCAGCAGCGTCCGTCCGCGAGGTCTCCTCGGCAGGGAAAACCTGCCGTTCCGGTCTGTCCCCGTCCCGTTGCCGAAACCTGCGGCCGCGGTGCAATCAGGGCGGACAAGAGCTCGGACGCGGGGCGACGGACCCTCACGCGGCCCGTGACGGGCTCTTCGGTATCAGGGGAGTACCCGGACATGGGCCGAAACGTCAGCATCCAGGCGGCGGAGGTATCCGACGCCGAGCAGATCCTCAAACTCCAGTACTTGTGCTACCAGGTCGAAGCGGCGCTCTACAACGACTACACGATCGAACCCCTCACCCAGACTCTGGAGAGCCTCCGGGGACAGTTCGGGACGCACACGGTGCTGATCGCCAAGCTCGGCGACGAGGTCGTCGGCTCGGTCCGGGGCGAGGTCGCGGGCGGCACAGCGAAGATCGGCAAGCTGATCGTCCACCCCCGGTTTCGCGGGCACCTCCTTGGCACCCGGCTGATGGGGGCCATCGAGCAGGAACTGTCGGCGGAGCGCTACGAACTGTTCACCGGGCACCGCAGCGAGGACAACCTGCGCCTGTACAGGCGCCTGGGCTACGTCACCGACCGGTCCGAGCCGGGGACCACCGGGCCCGACCTGATCCACCTGGTGAAGCCGGCGGCCATGGCGACCGCCTGATCCGCACCTGTCACACCCGGACGCCTCTGGACACACCCGGACTCGGCTGGACGCGCCCGGACGCGCCCGGACACACCTGATTGCACAGAGCCCCGCAGACCGCTTCCGGGTGGTCGGCGGGGCTCTGTGCTGTGCCGGAGTTGTTTCGGCTCTGTGTCCGGATCGGCCGGGGGTCGCCGTGAGCGGCGCGAATCCGGGGAGGAACGCCGTAAGTCCGGACCAATCACCCAAGCATCTTTTTGGACCGTGCCGTGATGGTCTGCTTTAATGCTTGACATGTTCACGACGACACAGCACCGCAGCTCCGAGGCTTCCGCCCCGACGCGCTGCCGAATGCGCACCACGCGCATGCTCTGTTGTCGAATGCGCGGCTGCTGACCCTGTCGCACGTCGGCCCGGAAGCCGTACCCGTCTGACTCCAGACCCCGTACGCCCGGCCTTGCAGCTGTGACCAGCACACTCGGTGCCACTCCGGACCCCTCCGCCCCTGTGCGTGGAATCCGCTGTAGTCGGCCCCGGCTCCTGTGGGAACCGGCGGCCGCGCCCGTTTTCTTTAAATTTCTTTAGGAACCCCCCTCGTGATCCGCATATCCGCCCTGTCCAAGGTCTACCGCACCCCCGGTCGTGAGGTGACCGCCCTCGACGACGTCGACCTGCACATCCGCGAAGGCGAGATCTTCGGCGTCCTCGGCCGCAGCGGCGCCGGCAAGTCCACCCTCATCCGCTGCGTCAACCTCCTGGAGCGCCCCACCTCCGGCACTGTCGAAGTGGCGGGCCAGGAGCTCACCGCACTGTCGAAGGCCGAACTGCGTGCCGCCCGCCGCGGCATCGGCATGATCTTCCAGCACTTCAACCTGCTGAGCAGCCGTACGGTCGCCGCGAACGTCGCGGTGCCGCTGGAGATCACCGGACTGGGCAAGAAGGAGCGGGCGGCGAAGGTCGCGGAGCTCCTCGACCTGGTCGGCCTCAGCGAACACGCCGACGCCTACCCCGCCCAGCTCTCCGGCGGCCAGAAGCAGCGGGTGGGCATCGCCCGCGCGCTGGCCGGGGACCCCAAGGTCCTGCTGTCCGACGAGGCCACGTCGGCGCTCGACCCGGAGACCACCCGCTCGATCCTTGAACTGCTGCGCGACCTCAACAAGCGGCTCGGCCTGACCGTCATGCTCATCACCCACGAGATGGACGTGGTCAAGAGCATCTGCGACTCGGCCGCGCTCATGGAGAGGGGCCGCATCACCGAGTCCGGCACCGTCGCCGAACTCCTGGCCCAGCCGGACTCCAAGCTCGCCCGGGAGATGTTCCCGCTCGGCGAGGTGGCCCGGGTCGGCGGCCAGACCGTCGTGGAGATCACCTTCCGCGGCGACGAGGCCGGGCAGCCGATCGTGTCAACGCTGTCGCGCAAGTACAACGTCGACGTCAACATCCTCGGCGCCAGCGTCGAGACCCTCGGCGGCGCGCAGACCGGGCGGATGCGGATCAGCCTCGACGGCTCCTTCGAGGAGAACGTCGTGCCGATCGGCTTCCTGCGCGAACAGGGGCTGCAGGTCGAAGTCCTGAACTCGACCGACGCGCCCCTGTCGACGGTCGACGCCCCCGAATCCGCCATCGCTGCCGCAGCCGCGGTCGCCGCCGTCGCTGAGAAGAACTGAGAACCGCCATGACCTGGTCCGAACTCCAGCCGGAACTCATCACCGCGACGCTCGACACCCTCTACATGGTTGGCCTGGCGAGCCTCTACACCGTGCTCATCGGCCTGCCTCTCGGTGTCCTCCTGGTCCTCACCGACAAGGGCGGCCTGCTCCAGGCGCGTCCGGTCAGCGTGGTGCTCGGCGCGGTCGTCAACCTCGGCCGGTCGCTGCCGTTCATCGTGCTGATGGTCGCGGTCATCCCGTTCACCCGGGCGCTGGCCGGCACGTCCATCGGCAAGGACGCAGCCATCGTTCCGCTGACCATCGGCGCGATCCCGTTCTTCGCCCGGCTCGTGGAGACCGCGATCCGGGAGGTCGACCGTGGCCTGGTCGAAGCCGCCCAGTCGATGGGGGCGACGACCGCCGCGATCGTCCGGAAAGTGCTCGTGCGCGAGGCGCTGCCCGGCCTCGTGTCCGGGCTCACCGTCACCGTCATCGCGCTCGTCGGCTACTCGGCGATGGCCGGGGTGGTCGGCGGCGGCGGGCTCGGCGACCTGGCCGTCCGCTACGGCTACCAGCGCTTCGAGACCGGCGTTATGGTCGCGACCGTGGTCGTACTGGTCGTGCTGGTGCAGGCCGTCCAGACGATCGGCGACTTCGCGTCGAGGCGGCTCAGCCACAAGTAGGCCTGCCCGGTCGCACCCAAGATTTCTCAACCGCCGTGCAGAATCCGGCAACGCAGTAGGTCAACAATTCAACAATTCAACAATTCAATAAGTCGACAAATCGGTATCTGCCTGTCGGCATACCTCGCCCATCAGCTCCAGAAAGGCACTCTTCGTGCGTAATAAGCTGCTCTCCCTCGCCACCGTCGGTACCCTCGCCGCCACCCTCGCCGCCTGCGGCGGGTCCTCGGACACAGCGTCCGGGACCTCGACAGCACTGGTCGGGGGCTGCACTCCGAAGGCGGCCGCCGCGGCCGCCACCACCGGTAAGGCCACCCCCGCGCCGACGGCACCGCTGCCCGGCGGCACCGGCAAGCTCACGATCGCCGCGAGCTCCGTGCCGCACGCCGAGATCCTGAAGTTCGTCAAGGACAACCTGGCGAAGAAGGTCGACCTCGACCTGGACGTCAAGGAGTTCAGCGACTACGTCCTGCCGAACACCGCCACGCAGGACGGCCAGGTAGACGCGAACTTCTTCCAGCACCAGCCGTACCTCGACGACTTCAACAAGGAGAAGAAGACCGACCTCGTACCGGTCGTTCCGGTCCACCTTGAGCCGCTCGGTCTCTACTCCAAGAAGGCCAAGCAGCTCGACGGCCTCGGCAAGGGCGCCACGGTGGCCATCCCGAACGACGCCACCAACGGCGGCCGGGCGCTGCGGCTGCTCGCCGACTCGTGCCTGATCAAGCTCAAGGACGGGGCCGGGACGTCGGCCACCGAGAAGGACGTGACGGGCAACCCGCGCGACCTGAAGTTCAAGCCGCTCGAGGCCGCGCAGCTGCCGCGCTCGCTGGACGACGTGAACGCCGCGGTCATCAACGGCAACTACGCGCTGACCGCGAAGCTCAACCCGGCGAAGGACGCCCTCGTGCTGGAGGCCGCAGCGGGTAATCCGTACGCGAACCTCCTCGTCGTCAAGCGCGGCAAGGAGACCGGCGCCAAGGTGCAGCAGCTGGCCAGGCTCCTGCAGTCGGCCGAGGTCAAGCAGTTCATCACCGACAAGTACCAGGGCGCGGTCATCGCGGCGTTCTGATCAGTCACCACACGCCCGTACAGCCGGTTCCCCTTCCGCGGGGGAGCCGGCCGTACGGCGTTGTCGCGTGTCGTCGCAGTACATTGATCTTGTGACCGACATATCGATCCGTACCGCCACGATCTCCGACATCGACGCGGTGACGCTGTACCGGCTCCTGCGCCTGCGGACCGACGTCTTCGTCGTCGAGCAGAACTGCCCCTACCAGGAGCTCGACGGGCGCGACCTCGAACCCGGGACCCGGCACTACTGGACCGAGGGCGGCGCAGGGGAGGTCCAAGCGTCGGTCCGGACGCTGGAACAGCCCGACGGCACAGCCGTCGTCGGCCGTGTCGTCACCGCGGTGAACGCCCGGGGCCGGGGTCTCGCCGCCGAGTTGATGCGCCGCGCGGTCCGCGACATCGGCGACCGGCCGTCGAAGCTCGACGCCCAGGCCAGGCTCGAAGGCTGGTACGCCACCTTCGGCTACGTACGCTCCGGACCCGACTTCCTGGAGGACGACATCCTGCACGTCCCCATGCGCCGCGCCTGACAGCGCGTATGGGAAGCTGTCCGCCGACGGCAGGGGAGGAATCCCGGTGCCCGGCGCTCCGATGCGGAGCCCGGAACCCCGGAGCGGTCCCGCCACTGTAGCCACGGGTTCCACCCGTGGGAGCCAGGAGACTTCCGGCCGTCCGGGGCCCGCTGCGGGTCCCGACCCACCTACCAGGGCGTGGACACCCGAGGGAGGCACCGGCCGATATGCCGTCGTACCCATCTGCCGTCAGCAGGCCAGTCAGCGGCGGGCGCCCGTGAGCGCCGCCGCACCCCCGTACCCCTTCTCCGCGATCGTCGGCCTCGACGACCTGCGCCTCGCACTCGTGCTCAACGCGGTTTCACCCGCCGTCGGCGGGGTCCTCGTGCGCGGCGAGAAGGGCACGGCGAAATCAACGATGGTACGGGCGCTCGCCGCGCTCCTCCCCGACATCGACACGGTCACCGACTGCCGGTTCTCGTGCGATCCGGGCGCGGTCGACGGCCAGTGCCCCGACGGTCCCCATGAGGCTCCGGGCAGTACGCGCCGACGCGCGCGGCTGGTCGAACTGCCCGTCGGCGCGGGTGAGGACCGGCTCATCGGTTCACTCGACCTCGAACGCGCCCTCACCCAGGGCATCAAGGCGTACGAACCCGGTCTGCTCGCCGCCGCGCACCGCGGACTGCTGTACGTCGACGAGGTCAACCTCCTGCACGACCACCTGGTCGACCTCCTCCTGGACGCCGCCGCGATGGGCGTCGCCCACGTCGAGCGGGACAGCGTGTCCGTCCGGCACGCGGCCAGGTTCCTCCTTGTCGGCACCATGAACCCGGAGGAGGGCGAGCTGCGTCCGCAGCTCCTCGACCGGTTCGGGCTGACCGTGGAGGTGGCCGCGAGCCGCGAACCCGCGCAGCGGGCCGAGGTCGTCCGGCGCCGGCTGGCCTACGAGGCCGACGGGGTCTCCTTCGCCGCCCGGTGGGCCGCCTCCGACGACGAGCTCGCCGTACAGATCGTCAAAGCGCAACAACTCCTGCCCGACGTGGTCCTGACGGACCATGAGCTGGAGCGCATCGCCCGGGTCTGCGCGGCCTTCGAAGTCGACGGGATGCGCGGCGACATCGTGACCGCCCGTACGGCCATCGCGCTGGCCGCCTGGCACGGCCGCGCCGAAGTCACCGAAGAGGACGTACGGCGGGCCGCCGCGCTCGCGCTGCCGCACCGGCGGCGCCGGAACCCCTTCGACGCTCCCGGACTGGAACAGTCGAAGCTGGACGAGGCGCTGGCGGACCCGGAACGACCGGACGACACTCCGCCGGAGGGCCCGCGGGGCGGGGGCCGGGACGACGGTCCCTCCGACAGTGGTCCTTCTGACGGCGGTCCCTCCGACAGCGGTCCTTCTGACGGCGGTCCCTCCGACGGTGGCCCCCAGAGCGGCCCGGACGGTGGCGGGGCGCCGGCCGACCCCCCGCAGGAACGGTCCGGATCGGCCGGGCAGCCGTCCGCGCCGGCCACCGACCCGTACCGGACCAGACTGTTCGCCGTCCCCGGCGTCGGCGACGGCGCGGCCGGGCGCCGCTCCCGCGCCGAAACGGCCAACGGCCGCACCACCCGCGCCCGTTCCGCCGGAGGCGGCCGGGTGGCACACCTCCACCTCGCCGCGACCGTCCAGGCCGCCGCCCCGCACCAGATTGCCCGGGGCCGCACCGGACCCGGCCTGGTGCTGCGCCGCGAAGACCTCCGCGACGCCGTACGCGAGGGCCGCGAAGGCAACCTCGTGCTGTTCCTGGTCGACGCCTCAGGCTCGATGGCGGCCCGGCAGCGCATGAGCGCGGTCAAAGGCGCGGTGCTGTCCCTGCTCCTCGACGCCTACCAGCGCCGGGACAAGGTCGGCATGATCTCCTTCCGCGGAGCCGACGCCCAGGTCGTCCTGCCGCCGACCTCATCGGTCGAGGTGGGCGCCGCGCGCCTGGGGAAACTGCCCACAGGCGGACGCACACCGCTGGCGGCAGGACTGTTGCAGGCGTACGAAACACTGCGCGTCGAAAAACTGCGCGACCCCCGGCGCCGACCGCTCCTGGTCGTGGTCACCGACGGCCGGGCCACCGGCGGGGCCGACCCGCTCGGCGCCGCCTGGCAGTCGGCCGGGCTGCTGACCGGCACCGCGGCGATCGTCGTGGACTGCGAGAACGGGCCGGTCCGGCTCGGACTCGCCGGGGAACTGGCCGCCCGGCTCCAGGCCGACTCACTGCGCCTGGACGAACTGGCCGCAGACCACCTTGCCGATGTCGTACGAGGAATCCGGAGGGCAGCCTGATGCCGCAGGGACAGCCGTCAACAATCCCCGACGACGGACTGACGACGCGTCAGCGCCGCAACCGGCCGCTCGTGGTCGTCCACACCGGCACCGGCAAGGGCAAGTCCACCGCCGCCTTCGGAATCGCGCTGCGCGCCTGGAACCAGGGCTGGCCGGTGGGGGTTTTCCAGTTCGTGAAGTCCGCGAAGTGGAAGGTCGGCGAGGAGGAAGTGCTGCGCACCCTCGGCCGGCTGCACGGGACCACCGGCGAGGGCGGCCCCGTCACCTGGCACAAGATGGGTGAGGGCTGGTCCTGGATCCAGCGTGAGGGCACACAGGAGGACCACGCCGCCGACGCCCGCGAGGGCTGGGAGCAGATCAAGCGGGACCTCGCCGCGGAGAAGTACCGGATGTACGTCCTGGACGAGTTCACCTACCCCATGAAGTGGGGCTGGGTGGATGTCGACGACGTGGTGGAGACCCTGCGCGGGCGCCCCGGCGCCCAGCACGTGGTGATCACCGGGCGGGACGCCGACCCGCGCCTGGTGGAGTACGCCGACCTGGTCACCGAGATGACGAAGGTCAAGCACCCGATGGACGCCGGGCAGAAGGGGCAGCGGGGGATCGAATGGTGACCTCCAGCTCTTCGAGCGTCGGGTGCACCGCGCGGTCCGCAGCACGGTCCGCAGCACGGTCCACAGAATTCCGGGCGTGATCGACGCGCGCTGTACGGTGCCGCGCCTCGTCATCGCGGCACCGGCTTCGGGGCACGGGAAGACAACTGTCGCGACGGGGCTGATGGCGGCGCTGGTGCGACGCGGGATGCGTGTCTCGCCGCACAAAGTCGGGCCCGACTACATCGACCCGGGCTACCACGCGCTCGCTTCGGGCCGGCCTGGTCGCAACCTCGATCCGTTCCTGGTGGGGGAGCGGCGGATCGCGCCGCTGTTCGCCCACGGCGCGGACGGCGCCGACATCGCCGTGGTCGAAGGGGTCATGGGCCTCTACGACGGGGCCGCGGGACGGGACGACGGGTTCGCCTCCACCGCGCATGTGGCGCGGCTCCTCGGCGCGCCCGTCGTGCTGGTCGTGGACGCGCGGTCGCAGAGCCGGTCGGTGGCCGCGCTGGTGCACGGCTTCGCGACCTTCGAGCCGGACGTGCGCCTCGCCGGGGTCATCCTCAACCGGGTCGGCTCCGACCGGCACGAGCTGATGCTCCGTCAGGCACTGGAGCCGCTGCGGATCCCGGTCCTGGGCGTGCTCCGACGGCACGACGCCATCGCCAAACCGTCCCGGCACCTGGGCCTGGTCCCGGTGGCTGAGCGGCACGCCGACGCGGTGCGCACGGTCGACGCGCTGGGTGAACTCGTCGCCGCATCGGTGGACTTGGACACGGTGGTCCGCATCGCGCGTACGGCTGACGCATTGTCAGTGGAGGCGTGGGATCCCGTACGGGAGACCGGCTCCCCTGTCGCGGGCCGGCCCAGGGTCGCGGTCGCGGGCGGACCCGCGTTCACCTTCTCGTACGCGGAGACCGCCGAACTCCTGACGGCGGCCGGGGCCGACGTGGTCACGGTCGACCCGCTGCGGGACGAGGCCTTGCCGGCGGGTACGGCAGGGCTGATCATCGGCGGCGGGTTCCCCGAGGTGTACGCCCCGGAACTGTCCGCGAACGCGGCGATGCGGTCGAGTGTGGCCGAGTTCGCAGCCCGGGGCGGGGTGGTCAGTGCCGAGTGCGCGGGACTCCTCTACCTGGCGCGGTCACTGGACGGGCTGCCGATGTGCGGGGTCCTCCCGGCGGACGGCCGCATGACCGGACGCCTGACGCTGGGTTACCGGCGGGCGGTGGCGGCGGTCGACTCCGTCCTGGCCGCTGCCGGGACCGCGGTGTCCGGCCACGAGTTCCACCGCACGGTCCTGGAACCCGGCGCGGGGGCCGTGCCGGGGCAGAGCGGTGCGGGGCAGGGCGGTGCGGAGAGCGGCGGTCCGGAGAACGGCGGTGTGGCGTGGACCTGGGACGGCCGGGCGGCCGAAGGATTCGTCCGGGGCGGGGTGCACGCCTCGTACCTGCATCTGCACTGGGCCGGGAACCCGGCTATGGCAGGGCGGTTCGTCCAGGCGGCGTCGGCCGGATGGGCGGTCCGGGCGGTCGGCCGGGGCGGTCGGCCGGGGCGGTCGGCCGGGCACGTGTGACCGACCCGACAGTGGTACGGAAAGGCTGAATCGCTAGTCTGTGCCTGTCCGAACGGTGTTCGCGTCCGGACCCCCATCCCTTCACCCGCGCCATCGGTCGTCGGCATGCCCTGACTTCGGTGATCGGCCGACGGAGGGTGCGGCACGGACCGGGTCGCTCCGCTCCGGAAGAAGTGACGATGAGTCAGCCGTCCTACCCCGGCCCCCTTGAGGCCAACGGGCAGCAGTCGTACCCGCAGCAGGGCGGGCCGTACGGCCAGCCCTATCCGCAAGCGGGGACGCAGTCGTACCCGCAGCCCGGCGGGTACCCCGGCATGGAGCCGGGGGCGGTCCCGCAGTTCGCTGGACGGCCACTGGGCATGGTCCGGGGTGTGTTCGCGGTGTGGGGTCTTTCGATGATCACCTTCGGCGTCTACCTCCTCGTGTGGACCTACAAGGTCAACCGCGAAGTCCGTGACTTCGCCGCACCGTACGTCCAGGTCAACCCGGCGGGCGCGGTGTGGGCCTCGATCCTGGTGCCGGTGGGCTGCATGCTCGGGGGCATCGTCCCGGGTGCCGTCCTGATCGGCGTCGGGGACGGTACGCCGGTGCTGCAGGCCGTCGGCGGGCTCCTGATCGTCGCCGGCTACATCGGGGGGATCGCCGCGATGTGCGTCCTCTGGGCCCGGACAGGCGGCCGGATCAAGATCGCCCAGCAGTTCGGCTGGCAGCAGGGCACCTGCTCGGGCGCCGTCGGTGTGGTGCTCCACATGATGGCCTTCGGTACGGGCATCTGCTACTACCAGTCGCAGCTGAACCAGCTGTGGCTCGCGCACGGCGCGAACCGGTACGCCCAGTAACGCGGACCCGCCTCCTACTCCCCACCGCCCGGCCCGCACTTGTCGCGGGCCGGGCTGTTCCGCTGGAGCCGTCCTGTGATGTCACCCACCGGACAACCGGGGCACCCCCTTTGACGTGGCCGGAAGCCGTGTGGTCGGATGGCGCTCGCGACAGCGGTGGAGGAATCCGGTCCAGGGGAACCCTGGGAATCCGGAGCGGTCCCGCCACTGTGACCGGAAAGTGGACCCCCGGGGCGGAATGCAGGCCACGGCTGCGGAAGCGGCTGGAAGGCCGGGGGCGAGCGCTGGTCCGTCATCCGTGACGGTCCGTGACCCGGAAGCCAGGACACTCCTGCCGTCGCACCGTTCGCCTGTCGCGGACCGCGTCAGGGGTACGGCTGTCCACTCCGGTGGAGGGACGCACCCCCACGGCGTCGCCGCGCCGTATTTCCATTTCACCCGTGGGCGTGGACCCTCTGGAGGCTCTGATGACCGTGCTCTGCCCTGCCCTACCGCCGCACGCGCTGACCCCCCGGTGAGCGGCACCCCGCCCACCCTCATCGGTGTCGGCGTCGGCCCCGGCGACCCCGAACTGGTGACGGTCAAGGGCGTGCGCGTCCTGCGGGAAGCCGACGTGGTCCTGGTGCCGGTCATGGAGACGGGCCCAGGGGAGTCGGCACTGTCGGGTCGCGCCGAAGCGACGGTCCGCGAGTACGTCGACGCCGACCGCATCACCCGGGTCGTCTTCGCCCTCAACGACCGCGGCGGCGTCACCGACCGCCGCACCCGGGCGTGGGACGCGGCAGCCCGCACCGTCGTGGACGCCTTCGCCGGCGGTGCGCGGACCGTGGCTTTCGCCACCATCGGCGACCCCAATGTGTACTCCACCTTCGGATACCTGGCCCAGACCGTGCGAGAACTGGTCGCCGGCGTCGTGGTCGGGACCGTCCCGGGCATCACCGCCATGCAGGACCTCGCAGCCCGCTCCGGCACCGTGCTGTGCGAGGGCAACGAAACCCTCGCGCTCTTCCCGATGCCGGCCGGGCTCGACGGCTTCCGGCAGGCCCTTGAGGTCTTCGACACCGTCGTCGCGTACAAGGGCGGCCGGTGGATGCCCGAGATGCTGGAGATCGTCAAGGCCGAAGACCGGCTCGACGACGCGGTGTTCGGCGCCAGGCTCGGCCTGGCGGACGAAGACGTCCGGGCCGCCGGACAGGTGGACGGCAGCGCGCCGTACCTTTCGACACTGATCGTCCCCGCCAGGCGGGACCGACGCGGAGGCAAACTGTGCCAGGGCGAGTGACCTTTGTCGGAGCCGGACCCGGCGCCGCCGACCTGCTGACCTTCCGTGCCGCGCGGGCCATCGCCGCCGCCGACATCGTCGTGTGGGCCTCCTCGCTGGTCCAGGAGGAGATCCTCGAACACGCCCGCCCGGGGGCGGAGATCATCGACTCGGCCGCACTCCCGATGGAGGGCGTCCTGCCGCTGTACGAACGGGCGGTCCGCGACGGGCTGAACATCGCCAGGGTGCACTCCGGTGACCCCTCCCTGTGGGGCGCGGTGCAGGAACAGCTGGACCGGTGCCGGTCGCTCGGCCTCGACGTCGAGATCATCCCCGGGGTGTCCGCGTTCAGCGCCGTCGCCGCCATCGTCGGACGCGAACTGACGATCCCCGAGGTCGCGCAGTCGGTCATCCTCACCCGCCTGGGCGGCGGGAAGACACCGATGCCGCCGAAGGAGTCGGTCCGCGAGTTCGCGAAGCACGGCACGACGATGGCCGTGTTCCTGTCGGCGGCCCGCTCCGGCCAGCTCGCGGAGGAACTGACCGACGGCGGCTACGCGGCGGAGACCCCCGTGGTCATCGCCCACCGGGCCACCTGGCCGGACGAACTCGTCGTGCACTGCACAGTCGGCACCCTGGAGGCCACAGTCAAGGAGCACCGCCTGTGGAAGCAGACGCTGTTCCTCGTCGGCGACGCGCTGGGCTCCCACGGCACCCGTTCGCACCTCTACCACCCCGGTCACTTCCACACCTTCCGCAAGGCCGAGCGCGGCGCCCGGCGGATCCTGCGCACCGGCGGCGCGGGGGCCCCCGTCGAGCCGTCATGACCGGCGGCCCCGGCGAGGACGGCCCCGCTCCGGACGCCTCCGGAGCCGGCAGTCCCGGACCGGACGTCCCCGGCGTCGACCGGCGCAATCCCGAACTCACCGAGCCCGACCTGCCGCGCACGATGAAGGTGCGGCAGAAGGCGCTGCGCACCGGCTGGACCACCGGGTCCTGCGCGTCGGCCGCGGCGAAGGCCGCCACCCAGATGCTGGCCACCGGCACCCCGCCGCCGTGGGTGGAGATCGCCCTGCCGTCCGGACGGCGAATCACCTTCGCCGTCGAACGCTGCGAGGCACTGCGCCCCGGACGCACCCAGGCCGTTGTGGTCAAGGACGCCGGGGACGATCCGGACGTCACCCACGGCGCGGAGCTCACCGCCACCGCCACCTGGCGGGACGAACCCGGCATCGAACTCGACGGCGGCGTCGGCGTCGGCGTGGTCACCAAGCCGGGCCTCGGCCTTGAGGTCGGAGGTCCGGCGATCAACCCGGTGCCGCGTCAGATGATCACCCAGGCGGTGGGCGAGGTCGTCGACTTCGGCACCACCGGGGTGCGTGTTGTCATCTCCGTGCCCGACGGGGAGGTCCGGGCCCGCAAGACCACCAACGCCAAGCTCGGCATCATCGCCGGGATCTCCGTGCTCGGCACCACCGGCATCGTCCGGCCCTTCTCCACCGCCTCCTGGCGCTCCTCCGTCGTCCAGGCCGTGCAGGTCATGGGTGCCCAGGGCGAGGACACCCTCGTGCTGTGCACCGGCGGCCGCACGGAGAAGGGCGCGGTGGACCTGCTGCCGCACCTGCCCAAAGTGTGCTTCGTCGAGGTCGGCGACTTCACCGGCGCGGCGCTCACCCAGGCGGTGGCCGACGGCCTGCGCCGGGTGGTGTTCGTCGGCATGATCGGCAAGCTCACCAAGCTGGGCGCCGGCGTGCTGATGACCCATTACACCCGCTCCAAGGTCGACCTCGGGGTGCTCGGGGCGATCACCCGGAGCATCGGCGGAAGCGAAGCGGTCGCCCGGGAACTGGACATCGCCAACACCGGACGGCACGGCTACGAGATCTGGGAACGCGAAGGCATGCTGCGGACCGGCGGGGACGAACTGTGCCGCCGGGTGGCCGACGTGCTCGCGCGGTTCTCCGGTCACGAACTCACCGCCGACGTCGCGATGGTGGACTTCACAGGCCGGACCGTGGTCGCCCATTCGGGCTGGCTGGACGAGGAGATCATCGGGGAACCTGGCGCCGGAGGTCCCACGTCGTGATGATTACGCCTCAGGGCGTGACCGCCCGCGATGAACCCCCAGTCGAAGGAGCCTCCATGGCCGACCGTGTCACTGTGATCGGGTACGACGGCGCACCCCTGTCCCTCGCCGCCCGGTCCGCCCTCGGCTCGGCGACGCTCGTCGCCGGCGGCGCCCGGCACCTGGACGCGGTGGACCTCCCCCCGGACGCCGAACGTGTCGTCATGGGCAATGTGCACGTCGCCGCGACCCGGATCAGCGAACACCGGGGCACCGCCGTGGTCCTGGCCTCGGGCGACCCCGGGTTCTTCGGCATCGTCCGGATCCTGCGCCGTCCGGAGTACGGACTGGAGCTGGAGATCGTCCCGGCGGTGTCCTCGGTCGCGCACGCCTTCGCGCGGGCCTCGATGCCCTGGGAGGACGCCAAGATCGTCAGCGCGCACGGCCGTGAGCTGCGCCGGGCCGCCAACGTGTGCCGTGCGTGGGGCAAGGTCGCCGTGCTCACCGCGCCCGGCAGCGGACCGGCCGAACTGGGCCTGATGCTCCGGGGCGTGCCGCGGACTTTCGTGGTCTGCGAACATCTGGGCACCGCCCAGGAAGAGATCACCATGCTCGACGCGGCAGCGGCCCCCGACCACGTCTGGGCGGACCCGAACATCATCATCGTGGTCGGCCCCAACCCGGTCACCAACACGGCGGCCGGCTGGCTGGCCGGATTCCCCACCGACTTCCCCGGGCCGGTCCGCGGGTGGGCCCTGCACGAGTCGGAGTACCGGCACCGCGACTCGATGATCACCAAGGCGGAGGTACGGGCCTACGTGCTCGCCCGCCTCGGCCCCCGTTTGGGCGACCTGGTGTGGGACATCGGCAGCGGCAGCGGCTCGGTCGCCGTCGAAGCGGCCCGGCACGGTGCCGCGGTCATCGCCGTCGACTCGGACCCGGAGGCGGTCGCGCACATCCGGGACAACGCCTCCGCGTTCGGCGTTGAAGTGCAGGCCTTCCAGGGGACCGCGCCCGACGTGCTGAACGGCCTCCCGGACGCGGACGTGGTCTTCGTCGGCGGCGGTGGCCCTGTCGTCGTGGCGGCCTGCGCGGCCCGCCGCCCCGAACGCATCGTCACCACCCTCGCCGCGGTCGACCGCGTCGGCGAGACCCACGCCGTCCTCGAACGCGCGGGCTACTCCGTGGAGGGGACCATGCTGCAGGCCGCCCGACTGGCACCCCTGCCTGGGACCAGCCACCGTCTCGACGCCCACAATCCCGTCTTCATCCTGACCGGACACCGAACATGACTCCTGACACCGCTCCTGACATGACTTCCACGATTTCTGATCTGACGCCTGCCTCCGAGACACCCGACACTCTCCCTGCTCAGAACGGCTCCAATAACAGGCCAAAGCGGCTCGCGCTGATCACCACCACCGAAGCAGGCCGCCGCGCGGCGGCCGACCTCGCCGCCGCCTGGCCGCACGCGGAGGTCCTCGACGGACTGCCGGGGGAGGCGCTCCGCAAGGCGTTCCCGGCCTACGACGGGATCGTCGCCTTCCTCGCGGTCGGCGCGACCGTACGGCTGATCGCCCCGCTGCTCGGCAGCAAGCAGACCGACCCGGGGGTCGTCTGCGTGGACGAAGGCCGCCGCTACGCGGTGCCGGTGGTCGGCGGGCACGCCGGCGGAGCCAACGACCTGGCGGTCGCGGTCGGCGCGGTGCTCGGCTGCGAACCGGTCGTCACCACCGCCTCCGACGCCGTGGGAATCCCCGCCCTCGACGACCTGGCAGCCCTCATGGACTGGGCCGTCGAACCAGGCAGCGACCTCGCCGGCGTCGGCGCGGCCGTCCTGTGCGGACGGGAGGTCTCGTACATCTCCGACGTCGGCTGGCCCCTCCCGGCGCTCCCGGCGAATATTCGAACTGTCACCGAGATCGGGGAAGGCCCCTGCATCGTCGTCACCGACCGCGCGGACGTCAGCCCATGCCCCGGACGTGTGGTCTTCCGGCCCCGGAGCCTGACCGTGGGCGTCGGCTCCTCCCGCGGCGTCCCCGCCGACGAGGTGCGCGAGACCGTGCGGAACGCACTGGACTCCGCGGGACTGTCCCTGCTTTCCGTACGCGGACTGGCATCGGTGGACGCGAAGGCTGACGAGACCGGCATACGTGAATCCTGGCCTGAGCTCCCCATGCGCTTCCACCCCGCGGAGGACCTGGCGTACCTGCGTACTCCCAATCCGTCCGAGGCAGTACGTGCCGCCGTGGGCACCCCCAGCGTCGCCGAAGCCGCCGCCGTCGCCGACGGCGCGGAACTGGTCGTGGAGAAGACCCGCAGCACCCGCGCCTACCCCATGGCCACCGCCGCCGTCGCCCGGCACGCCCCCCGCGGCCGCCTCGCCGTCGTCGGACTCGGCCCGGGGGCAAGGGATCTGACGACCCCCCGGGCGGTCGCCGAACTGCGCCGCGCGTCGGTGGTCGTCGGCCTGGACCAGTACGTCGACCAGGTCCGCGACCTGCTGCGCCCCGGCACCCGGATCCTGGCCACCGGCCTGGGCCACGAGGAGGCGCGGGCCCGGTCCGCGGTCGCCGAGGCCGTCCGAGGACACGCCGTCGCGCTGATCGGCTCCGGCGACGCCGGGGTCTACGCGATGGCGTCGCCAGCCCTCGAGTACGCGGACATCGACATCGACTACGTCGGCGTCCCCGGCGTCACCGCCGCGATCGCGGCGTCGAACGTTCTGGGCGCGCCGCTCGGCCACGACCACGCGTACATCAGCCTCTCCGACCTGCACACACCGTGGGAGGCCATCGAACGCAGGCTGAAGGCGGCGGCGGACGGCGACTTCACGGTCTGCTTCTACAACCCCCGCAGCCGGGGCCGCTCGGAACACCTGGCCAAGGCGCTGGAGATCCTCCGTACGAACCGCCCCGACAGCACACCCGTGGGCTGGGTCCGCAACGCGACCCGTCCCGACGAGACGTCCGGGATCGCACCGCTGTCGGAGTTCGACCCGGCCGTGGTGGACATGTACACCGTCGTCCTGGTCGGCTCCAGTTCCACGCAGAACATCGCGGGACGCATGGTGACGCCGCGCGGGTACCGGTGGGCGCGCCCGTGCGGGACCGGATCGCCGTGACCGGCGCCCCGGTCGTGATCGTGGGCTGTCAGGGGTGCGGGGCATGCCTGCTCACCTGCCCGGAGCACGCGATCCGGCCGCGGCGCGCCGAGTCGGGCCCGGCGGAACTCCTCGTGCTCGCCGACCTCTGCACCGGGTGCGGCGAGTGCGTCGAGGTGTGCCCCGTGGACGCGATCTCCTTCCGGACCGCGGGCCCTCTCTAGACCGCCAGTGCCCGCCCGGCCTCCAGCACCCTCCTAGCTGTTCCGCGGCCCCTGCCACCGACCCGGGAGCACATCCATGCCCAGAATCGTCCACCCCATCGAGCAGGAGTCCTTCCGGATCCTCCGGTCCCGCGCCGGCACCTCGCACCTGCCGCCGCACGAACGCGCGGTAGTAGAACGCATCGTGCACTCCGCCGCCGACCTCGACTACCTGGCTGAAACCAGCTGTCGGGAGGAGGAACTCAAGGAAGCGGCCCGCCGACTGCGGGAAGGCGCGGCAATCGTCACGGACGTGCAGATGGTCGCCGCCGGGATCACCACCCGCGGGGTCGTGTGCCACATCACCGACCCCCGGGCGGCTGAACTCGCCAGGGAACACGGCATAACGCGCTCGGCCGCCGCCGTACGCCTCGCACTCGAAGAGGTCGGCCCGGGAGCGGTCTGGGTCATCGGCTGTGCGCCCACCGCCCTGTTCGAACTCATCGCCCTGGCGGAACAGGCCCGGCCCGCACTGGTGATCGGCCTGCCGGTCGGTTTCGTCGGCGCGGCCGAGTCGAAGGAGGCCCTGCGCGCCTCCGGACTCCCGCAGGTGAGCAATGTCTCCGAAAAGGGCGGGTCCGCGGTTGCCTCCGCGGCGCTCAACGCCCTGCTCTACATGGAAGCCCAAGCAGAAGCCGAAGCAACAGAAGACCAAACAAGACAAGACCAAACAAGACAAGACCAAACAAGACAAGACCAATCAATACAAGACCAATCAATACAAGACCAATCAATACAAGACCAGTCAACACATGGCCAAGCAGCAGACCAAGAAGGAGACACGGCATGACCGCCCTGTTCATCGTCGGCCACGGCACCCGGAGCATCGCAGGCGTAGCGGAGTTCGACGCCTTCGTCGACCGGCTGCGCCGCCGCGCCCTGGACGAGCCGGCCCTGGGCATCCCCGCGGTCGAAGGCGGCTACATCGAGCTCTCGCCGCCGCCCGTCACCGAGTCGGTGGCCAAGCTGAAAGCGGGCGGACACGGGCATTTCGTCGCAGTCCCCCTCATGCTCGCCGCCGCCGGGCACAGCAAGGGCGACGTCCCGGCCGCATTGCGGCGGGAGACGGAGCGTCAGGGCGTCACGTACAAGTACGGGCGTCCGCTCGGTCCGCACCCGACCGTCCTGGCGCTGCTCGACGAGCGTCTTTCAGCCTCGGTGAGTGACGAGGAACGCAGCAGTACGGCCGTACTCCTGGTCGGTCGGGGTTCCACGGACCCCGACGCCAACGCCGAAGTGGTCAAGGCCGCCCGGCTGCTCTGGGAGGGCCGCGGCCTCGCGATGGTCGAAACCGCGTTCGTCTCCCTCGCGCTGCCGTCGGTCGCCGACGGCCTGGAGCGGTGCCGCAGGCTCGGCGCGCAACGCATCGTCGTCCTCCCGTACTTCCTCTTCTCCGGGATCCTGCCGGACCGGGTCGTCGACCAGACGCGGGAATGGGCGGCCCGGCACGGTGATCTGGATGTCCGATCGGCCCCGGTCATCGGCGACTGCGACGGCCTCGCCGACATCGTCCTCGAACGCTATTCCGAGGCGCTCGGCGGCGATATCCGGATGAACTGCGACTCCTGCGTCTACCGGATCGCGATGCCCGGCTTCGAACACAAACTCGGTATGGAACAGCGTCCGCACGATCACCCGCACGACCCCGCCGACCCCGACGGGCACCAGCACCACCATCATGGAGAGGGACAGCACAGTCACTGAACAGAGTGGTTTCGACAGGATGCGGGGATGACGATCACTACGCGGAGTGAGGCCGCCGAGGCGGTGGGCGGGGGCCCCGCACCGGACGGTCGTGTGCCACCGGACGACTGCGTCGACCTGCACCACCACGGCGACGCGGAGGTCGGACCCGGCCTGGTGGACCTCGCGGTGAACGTGCGTTCCGCCGGTGCCCCGCGGTGGCTGACGCAGCGTCTGGTGGCGAGCCTGGAGTCCCTCGGGTCGTACCCCGACCCGCGCTCGGCGCGGGCCGCGGTCGCCGCCCGGCACGGCAGGTCCGTGGACGAAGTGCTGCTCACGGCCGGCGCCGCCGAGGGGTTCGTCCTCCTCGCGCGGGCGCTGAAGCCCCGCCACGCGGTCGTCGTGCACCCGCAGTTCACCGAACCGGAGGCGGCGCTGCGCGCGGCGGGGCATGCTGTAGAGCGAGTCCTGCTGACCGAGGGGGAAGGCTTCACCCTCGATCCGGCACGGATCCCGGAAACGGCTGACCTCGTTGTCATCGGCAACCCGACCAACCCCACCTCTGTGCTGCACCCATCCGCTGTTCTCGAAAAGCTCGCCCGGCCAGGACGTGTCCTGGTCGTGGACGAGGCGTTCGCCGACACCGTCCCCGGGGAGGTGGAGTCGCTTGCCGGCAGACCGGACCTGCCCGGCCTTGTGGTCGTCCGGAGTCTGACCAAGACCTGGGCGCTCGCGGGACTCCGGATCGGCTACCTCCTGGCACCCGCCGACCTGGTCAGGGAGTTGAGTCGGACGCAACCGCTATGGTCGGTGTCCACACCCGCGCTGGTCGCGGCCGAGGCGTGCTCAGCACCTGAGGCGCTCGCGCAGGCCCACGCATGGGCGCTTACGCTTTCGGCGGACCGGGCCTGCCTGGTGCAGCGGCTGCGGGCGGTCCGCGGTGTGCGGCTACCGGTAGACCCCCGTTCCTCGTTCGTGCTCGTGCGCGTCGGGGGAGGTCCGGCGGTGCGCGCTTCCCTGCGCGCGGCGGGCTTCGCGGTCCGGCGGGCCGACACATTTCCGGGCCTCGGCCCGGACTGGATACGGATCGCAGTTCGGGACCGTGCAACGACGCAGGCCTTCGGGGCCGCTTTGGAAGGAGCTGTTGGAGATGAGCGAAGCTGACGGACCGCGGCCTGTGGACCCGTCCGCCCAGCCGTCGACGGCAGGGCAGGGCGACTACCCGCCGCCGGTGCCACCCCAGCAGGGCGGCTACCCGGTGTACGAAGAAGCCGACGACGATGTCCTGCTGATGCCGGGTCCGCAGGCCGGCTGGGGCGAGCCGGTGGCCGACCAGGCGTTCCCGCAGCAGGACGGACCGCATCAGCCGGTGCCCGCGGGCCAGGAGCCCGGCGGACCGCACAACACGAACGGCCTTCAGAACGTCGACGGGCCGCACAACACGAACGGCCTTCAGAACGTCGACGGGCCGCACAACACGAACGGCCTTCAGAACGTCGACGGGCCGCACAACACGAACGGCATGCAGAACATGAACGGCATGCACAGCACGAACGGAATGCCGGGCGTAACGGTGCCCGGACAGTCGTACGCGGGGCAGCAGCAACAGCCCGCCCCGCTCTCCGGTTACGTGCCGCAGCAGGCGACGCCGCCCCCGCCGCCGTCCCAGCCGGTCTACGCGGAGCAGTCCGCCGTCGGCCGTCCCACGGGCTATCCCGATTCCGCCCAGCCGGTCCGCGGCCAGGCGGTCCCCGGCCAGCCGGGCACGGGACAGCACGTGCCGATGTACGGAGCACCAGTGCAGAACGGTCCGGAAGCAGGCGGCCAGCAGCCCGTCCGGCAGTTCCCGCCGCCGGCCTATCCGGCGGAGCACCCGGGTTCGCCGCCGGAGTCGGTGCCCGCGACGCGGCTTCCGCAGGACTCCGGACACTCCCAGGGACCGGGCCTGTCCGCGCCGTTGCCAGGGGTGCCCGACAGCGGTTTCACCCAGCACCACCGCCCTGACTCGGGGGCCGACGCCGGTCCTGAGCAGATGCGCCCGCAGAGCTTCGTACCGATCGGGCAGCCCGGCCCCGGCCAGCGGCGCAGTGTCGGACAGCACAGTGCGCAACAGGGGGCCGTCCCTTATCCGGCGGACCCACGTCCAGCGGAGCCGCACGACACCGGCCGCGGCATGCCACCGCAGTCCTTCACCTACGCCCAGGCGGTTCCCGGCGGACTTCCGCCGGTTGAGCCGCACCAGGCCTACGGACTGCCCTCCGCGGTGACTTCCGCTCCTGAGCCCGCCCTCGGACAGCACCCCGTGCCCGTGGTTCCCCCTGCCGGTTTCGGCCCGGTGGGCCCGGCGGCACCCGGCGCGCACCCCGGTGCGTACGGCGTCCAGGGACAGCCCGGCGGCCCGCAGTACTTCGACGGGCCGCAGGGTCCCGTCGGCAGGCCGATACCGCAGTCGATGGTGCCGCAGGTCGGCTCGCTCAACTCCGTTCCGGCCCCGGCCGCCCCGGCTCCCGCGGGGCAAGCCGCGACGCCGGGCGCGCACGCCGGACCCGCCGCGGCCGAGCTGCCGGCGCAGGCGCATTTCAGCAGCAGTACGGGTATTCCCGCAGCGTCCGCGCCACAGGCTCCGGCCGCACCGGCGGACTCCCCGGCGACCGGGGCTCCGCCGACGGCGAACGTGACCCCGGAAGCCCGGCCGCCACAGACCCCGCTGATGGAGAACGTCACGCCGGAGGCCCGGTCGCCGCAGTCCCCGCTGATGGAGGGCGTGACCGAGGAACGTACGCGTCCGCCGTTGCCGCCGCGCCGCCAGCGGCGGGTCGGCCGCGGCCCCGTCACCGGCCAGCACCGGGCGGTCTCCGTGGCCGGCCGGGCCGCTGTCGCGCCGCAGACCGCCCCGGCGCAGCCGCCGGTCCAGCGGGAACCCGTGCTCTCCCCGGCCCCGGTGGCCCCGGCCGGAGTCGCCCCGGGCATGTCGGCCACCGTCGGCCCGGTCGCGTTCGCCGAGCCCAGCGCACCGGAGCAGCCGGTCACCCATCCGCCGGTCACCCATCCGCCGGTCGCCGGGGTGGTGGCTCCGGAAGCTCTGACTCCCGGGACCCCGCAGGCACCGGGCGCGCCGGAAGCCGCCGTTCCGGGTGTCCCCGTGCCGGTTGAGACCGCTCCGCAGGCACCGGGCGCGCCGGAAGCCGCCGTTCCGGGTGTCCCCGTGCCGGTTGAGACCGCTCCGCAGGCACCAGGATCAGTCGTTGTTGAACCGCCTGTGGCGGAGACCGCAGTACGGGTCCCCGCGCCGCGGGTGGAACCCGCGCCGGCCGGGGCCGAAGCGCCGGCCCCCGTGGCGCAGGCCGGACAGCCCGAGGCAGCCACCCCGGGCGCGGTCTTCGCCGTGCCGGCCGCGGGTACGCCCGTCGCGGTTTCCCCGCAGCCCACCGCTCCCCAGGCCGACACCACGCAGCCGGCGGAGACACCGGCTGCGGCTGAACCGCAGGCGCCCGCAGTGCCGGAAGCTCCGCTGGACACTCCGGCGAACACTGCGGCGTCTGTACCGGTGCCCGCCGAAGCAGCCCCGGAAGCTGTACGCGCAGTTCCCGACGCTGCGGCTGCAACTCCGGCAGCGGCGACCACGGCTCCGGACCCGGTTGCGGTCACCCCGGCCCAGCCGACGGCCGTCGAACCCGCGGCGACCCCGGGCCCGCAGCTGGTTTCCGTCCCTGTTCCGGCGGAATCCCCGCCGCACGCCGTGACTCCGGAGCCCGACCAGGCTCCGCAGCCGGAACGGGCAGTCGGGGGACCGGCACCGGTCACTCCGGCAGCGGCAGTCGTACGGCCACCGGTGACGGCTCCCGGAGTGCCGACTACTCCTCAGCCCACCCACCCGACCCAGCCCGGGGCCGGACCGCGGGCCGAGAGCCCGATCGTGCCGCAGACCGACAAGCAGGACGGCACTCCGCCCGCAGACCAGTCCGCCGAACCGGCGACTGCCGGGCCCGCCGATCAGGCCCGCCCGTACGTCCTGCACGAGTCCGCCCTGGACCAGCTCAACCCGGAAGCCCGGGAGCCCGACCAGGACGCGGCACCAACCCCCGTACAGGACCAGGTGAGGGACGCCGCACCGCAGGCTCCGGACGCTCAGGCGGCTCCCGACGCACTGCGCATCCCGCCGCCGCCCGTCGGGTTCCAGCAGAACACCCCGCGGGAGGCCGCCGGGACCGCGGAGAAATCCGTACCGCATCCTTCGACGGCGGAACCCGTGGCAGCGCAAGCCCCCGCGGCGGCAGAACCCGCGGCGGCAGAACCCGCGGCGGCAGAACCCGCGGCGGCAACGCCCCTGGCGGCGAAGCCGGCAGAACCGGCAGAAGCCGAACCGCTGGAGCCGACGACCGCGGACGCACCTGAGGCGATGGACCCCGAAGACCGCACCGTCATGATCGAGTCGGTCGGGATCCAGGCGGTGGGGTTCCGGGTGGTCGGGGTCGGCACTGCCGGCGTCGGACAGGTCGCTGTCGAACAGGCCGGGACCAGCCCGGCCGGGGTCACCGGCGCCGCGCCGCAGGGACTCCCGGAACCGGCGGCGGACCAGCAGCCCGTGCGCGTCGGCCCGCCCGCCCCCGGCTACGAGGAGACCGCGCGCGAAGCGGTGCACCGTGTCATGCGCGAACGCCGCGACGTACGCAACGGGTTCCGTGCCGACCCGCTCCCGGACGAGGTCCTCATCCGCGTCCTGGAGGCCGCGCACACCGCGCCGAGCGTCGGCTACTCGCAGCCGTGGGACTTCGTGGTCATCCGCTCCGCGGAAACCCGCGCACACGTGCAGGAACTGGCGCAGCGTCAGCGCGAGGACTACGCGGCGTCGCTCCCCAAGGCCCGCGCCAAGCAGTTCCTCGGCATCAAGACCGAGGCGATCACCGAGACCCCGGTCAACATCGTGGTCACGGTCGACCCCACCCGCGGCGGCCGGCACACCCTGGGCCGGCAGACGCAACCGCAGATGGGTCCGTACTCAACAGCCCTGGCCGTGCAGAACCTGTGGCTCGCCGCGCGCGCCGAGGGCCTGGGCGTCGGCTGGGTCAGCTTCTTCGACGAGCGGCAGCTGGCCGGGGCACTCAACCTGCCCGACCACCTGGAGATCGTCGCCTACCTGTGCATCGGTTACGTCGACGCGTTCCCGGAGGAGCCCGAGCTCGCGCAGGCGGGCTGGGCGAAGCAGCGTCCGCTGGCCTGGGTCGTGCACGAGGAGGAGTACGGCCGCCGCAACCTGCCCGGCGCCGAGCCGGTCAGCCTGCTCGACGAGACGACCGCGTCGCTGCGCCCGCTGGACGCCAAGTCCCTCGGCGAGGCGTGGGCCCGGCACAAGGTCATGACCAAGCCCGCCGGTTCGCTCGGCGTGCTTGAGATGATCTCCGCGCAGCTCGCCGGACTGGCCCGCGAGTGCCCGCCGCCGGTCCCGGAGCCGGCCGCCGTCGCGGTGTTCGCCGCCGACCACGGCGTCCACGCGCAGGGCGTCTCGCCGTGGCCGCAGGAGGTCACCGCGCAGATGGTGCACAACTTCCTCGACGGCGGCGCGGTGGTCAACGCGTTCGCGAAGCAGATCGGCGTCGAGGTGTGCGTCGTGGACGTCGGCGTTGTCGGTGAACTGCCGTCCGCGCAGGGCCTGCTGCCGCGCAAGGTCAGGTCCGGTACGGCCGACATGACGCAGGGCCCGGCGATGACCCGCGAGGAGGTCGTCAAGGCCATAGAAGTGGGCATCGACACCGCCCGTGACCTGGTCACCGCGGGCAACAAGGCGCTGCTCACCGGTGACATGGGCATCGCCAACACGACCGCGTCCGCAGCGCTCATCGCCGTCATGACCGGCAGCGCGGTCGCCGACGTCACGGGGCGCGGCACGGGTGTCGACGACACCATGCACAAGCACAAGGTCGAGGTCATCCAGCGCGCCCTCGACCTGCACAAGCCCGATCCGGCGGACCCGGTCGGCGTGCTCGCGGCCGTCGGCGGCCTGGAGCACGCGGCCATCGCCGGGTTCATCATCGGTGGTGCGGCCCTGCGTACGCCGGTCGTGCTCGACGGTGTGATCGCCGGTGCCGCCGCACTGCTCGCACGGGCCATCGCGCCCGAGAGCCTGGTGGCGTGCATCGCCGGGCACTGCTCGGCGGAGCCCGGCCACAAGGTCGCGCTGACGCACCTGGGCCTGCGCCCGCTGGTGGAACTGGAGCTGCGGCTCGGCGAGGGCACCGGCGCGGTGCTCGCGCTGCCGATGGTGCAGGCCGCCGCCCGGGTCATGCATGATGTGGCGACGTTCGACTCCGCCGGGGTCAGCGGCGAAGAGTAGTCAGGTACACCTGGCGGGCCCCCTGTACGACGAGGTGGAGGGGCGCCCGCTGAGCTCCCCGGGGGCCTCCCGCGTGTCGGGCCCGGAATGCCGTGGACGAAGATCGTTCCACCGCATTGCGAGCATGACCGACGCGCGGGACCCGCACCCGTAACCCTCACCGCACGAATGTGAGCACTCCATGAACCCCGCCTCGTCGGACATCCCCGCCTACCCCGCCGGGCTGCGTCTCGAAGGCCGCAAGGTCGTCATGGTCGGCGCCGGCACGGTGGCCCAGCGCAGGCTCCCCACGCTGCTCGACGCGCGCGCGGACGTCCTGGTCGTCGCCCCGCAGGCCACCCCGGCGGTGGACGCCATGGCCCAGACCGGTGAGCTCCGCTGGGAGCAGCGGGGATATCAGGAGGCCGACCTCGACGGCGCCTGGTACGTCATCACCTGCGCCGACGACCCGGCGGTCAACGCGCAGGTGGCGGCCGACGCCGAAGCGCGCCGCATCTTCTGCGTCCGCAGTGACGACGCCTCGAAG
This sequence comes from Kitasatospora sp. UYEF31, assembly GCF_057291755.1. NCBI lineage: Bacteria > Bacillati > Actinomycetota > Actinomycetes > Kitasatosporales > Streptomycetaceae > Kitasatospora > Kitasatospora sp. UYEF31. The sequence continues at coordinate 177,589 of NZ_JBXAWK010000002.1, read as the reverse complement.
GCCACCGCGTGGACACCCGCCTCCGGGCGGGCCGACGGCCTGACCGTCGCAGTCCTGGCGGGCGGTGACCCGCGGCGCAGCGCTGCCATCAGGGACGCGGTTCTGGAAGGCGTACGGGACGGCTCGCTCGCCGCGGCGCACTTCCGGGAGAAGACCCCGGGCGTGGCCCTGGTCGGGGGCGGGCCCGGCGACCCGGACCTCATCACCGTACGCGGGCGCCGCCTCCTCGCGGAGGCCGACGTTATCGTCACCGACCGCCTCGGCCCGCGCTCGCTGCTCGACGAACTCCCGCCGCACGTCGAGGTGATCGACGCGGCGAAGATCCCGTTCGGGCGGGCGATGAAGCAGGAGGCGATCAACGCCGCGCTGATCGGGCACGCCAGGGCGGGCAAGTTCGTCGTCCGGCTCAAGGGCGGCGACAACTACGTCTTCGGCCGCGGGTTCGAAGAGGTCCTGGCCTGCGTCGAAGCGGGCGTACCGGTGCAGGTCGTGCCCGGCGTGACCAGCGCGATCAGCGTTCCGGCGGTGGCGGGTATCCCGATCACGCACCGCGGGGTCGCACACGAGTTCACTGTGGTGTCGGGGCACATCGGCCCGGGCCATCCGGACTCCCTGGTCGACTGGGTGGCGCTCGCCCGGATGCGTGGCACGCTGGTGCTGCTCATGGCGATCGACAAGCTCGGCGAGATCGCCGACACCCTGATCACGAACGGCAAGGCCGCGGACACTCCGGTGGCGGTCATCCAGGAGGGCACGACCGCGACGGAGCGGACCGTACGGACGACGCTGGCGGAAGCGGCGGAAGCGGTCCGCGTCGCGGGCGTGCGGGCTCCGGCGATCGTGGTGGTCGGGGCTGTGGTGGGGCTCGGGGAGAACATCGGGCGCTGACCGGTGACGGTTTTGAGGGCGGGGCCGTCACCGGCTCGGCAGTGTCCTGGGCGGACTGCCCCGATCATGACCGGTACGGTGTCCCGTTGCGCGGTGGGAACACTGACGACGCGCATCGGAAGACACGTACCAGACACCAGGGATGAGACGGCATGAAGTTCGGTCCGGGCTGGAAACTGCACGGCGACGGGGGCACACCGGCGCCCGGCGAGATCGTCCGTCCCGACGAACGCCTGTCCTGGGGCCGGACAGCCGGCCTCGGCGCGCAGCACGTGGTTGCGATGTTCGGCGCCACGTTCGTCGCCCCGGTGCTCATGGGCCTGGACCCGAACCTCGCCGTCATGCTCTCGGGCGTCGCCACGATCCTGTTCCTGCTCATCACCAACGGCAAAGTGCCGAGCTACCTCGGATCGAGTCTCTCCTTCGTCGGTGTCGCGGCGTCGATCAAGGCGGCGGGCGGCGGTGTCAGCACAGTCACCGGCGCGATGCTCGTCGTCGGCGCACTGCTCCTGGTCGTCGGCCTGATCGTGCACAAGCTCGGCGCGAAGATCGTGCACGCCGTACTCCCGCCCGTGGTCACCGGCGCGGTCGTCATGATCATCGGGTTCAACCTGGCCCCGGTCGTGGCGAAGACCTACTGGCCGCAGGACCAGTGGATCAGCCTCCTGACCATGGCGTTCACCCTCATCGCGATGGTCGTCATGCGCGGCTTCTGGTCGCGGGTCGCCGTCTTCCTCGGACTGCTCTTCGGCTACGGCATGTCCTGGGTGTTCGACCAGGTCTTCGGGAAGATCCACGCCGTCAACGGCGCGGGTGTCATGGGCGACCACTGGCGGGTCAACTTCGACGCGGTGCAGACCGCCGACTGGTTCGGCCTCCCGGCCACCCACGCGCCCGACTTCAAGCTGTCGGCCGTGCTCCTGGCCCTGCCCGTCGTCATCGCGCTCATCGCGGAGAACGCCGGACACGTCAAGGCCGTCGCCGAGATGACCGGCGACAACCTCGACCCCCAGCTCGGCAAGGCCATCGCCGCCGACGGCGCCGCGTCGATGATGTCGACCGCCGTGGGCGGCCCGGCCACGACGACCTACGCGGAGAACATCGGCGTCATGGCCGCCACCCGCGTCTACTCGACCGCCGCGTACTACGCCGCCGCACTGTTCGCCGTCCTGTGCGGCCTGTGCCCGAAGTTCGGCGCGGTCGTCGCAGCCACCCCGGGCGGCGTCCTCGGCGGCATCACCGTGGTCCTGTACGGCATGATCGGCCTGCTCGGCGCGAAGATCTGGAACGAGAACCGCACCGACCTCGGCAATCCGCTCAACCTCGTGCCGATCGCCGCCGGAGTGGTCATCGGCATCGGCAACGTGGCGATCGAATTCTCCGACGACTTCAAACTCGAAGGCATTCCGCTGGGCACGGTCGTGACGATCCTCGGCTACCACGTACTGCGGTTCTTCGCGCCGCCACATCTGCGGGACGACCCGAACGACCCGCCGCTGCTCGACGCCACGGTCCCGGGCGGCGAACCGGCCGACGCGCGGTAGTCACAGGGGTGGGGCGGCACCTGGGCGACAGGTGCCGCCCCACCCCTGTTTCAGCCCAACAGCCGGACGAGCCGCTGGAGGTCCGCCGAGGACATCAGCCGGCGCAACTGGGCGGCCAGTGCGGCGGGGGTGCCGACGGTGAAGGTGACAGGGCCGCAGGAGACGAACGGCTCCTCGGGTGCGGGGGCGTTTACCGGGTAAACCGAGGCCCCGGCTCCGGGAAGCGGGCAAGAATGCGGCGTACGGTCGTCCTCCGGCGAAGCGTCCGGCTGCTGAGCCGACGCCGAGGGGAATTCCGTACGGGAATTCGCAACCGCGGAAGCCGACTCCCGCATCGGCGGGCGCGCGGGCGGCACCGCGGGAACGCTCGTGGACACCGCCGTGGAAGCGGCCTGCTCCCGCTGCCACGCGGTCTCCTGCTCCTCCACCGGGAGCGTCCCGAACCGCCTGCCCTCCCGTACGGTCAGCTGACCTGTCTTCAGCGCCGACTTCATCGGCTCCGACAGGCGCAGCAACGTCTGCCGCTGGGACACCCAGCCCTTCGACTTGTGCAACCGCCTGGCCGCCTCCGTCGCGCTGCCGCACACCTGGATGAGCGCGGCCACCGCGGTGGCCTCCTCCAGGACGTCGAAGTCCCGGCGGGCGATGTTCTCCTCGATCGCCGCGACGGCGAGGGACTCACGGGACTCGGCGATCTGGTCCTTGACCACCACGTCCAGCGTCGGCAACCCGCTCTGCCGGGCCGCCTCGAGCCGGCGGTTGCCGGTGACGACCACGTAGTCGACCGTGCCGACCGTCTCCGCGTGCTCCGGGAACCTGGCCAGGAACGCGGCCCGCGACACGACCGCACACGGCTGCAACTGCACCGTACGCAGGCCCTCGCCCAACTCCGTGAGATCCCCGAGGTCCTCGCGCGGGTTCTCCGGGTTCGCCGCGAGACGGGACAACGGGACGGCGTACGCCGCCCCCGTCTCATGGCGGGCCGACGGCAGGTCCATGACCCCGTCCGCGGCCAGTTCCACAAGGTTCACCAGGCGACCCATGCGATCACACCCCGATCTTCGTACGACGCGGCTTCTGTCCCACCGGGGCCGGACCCAGCCCGGCGCAGCCCAGCTGCAACGCCAGACGGAAGAAGTCCTCGCGGGCCTCCATCGCCGTCCGGTTGCGCGGATACTGCGTCACCACCGTGCCCTCGGCCGCCGCACGTGTGTGCAGTTTGTAGCGGCGCACGACCACGGGGGACCGGGGCCAGCCCTGCGCCTCGATGTAAGCGACAGTCTGGTCCAGGTCGGACCGCCCGTCCCGCGGATCCCACGCGTTCACCACTACGTGGTACGGCAGCCCGCGCGGCTCGATCACCGTCCGGACCGTCCGCGCCGTCGGGTCGAACGCGAGCGGCTCCGGCGGCATCGGCACGATCACCTGGTCGGCGACGTCCAGGGCCGCCGACAGCAGGTGCTTGTTCTCCAGGCTCCCCGGCGTGTCCACGAAGATGTGCTGCCAGTCGCCCCGGGCCTTCAGCCGGGCCAGGTCGCCGGGCCGCTCGTGCACCTGCACGAAGTCGAACGGCAGCCTGTCGCCCACCCGCTGCGCCCACCACACGCTGGACGCCTGCGGATCGGTGGACACCACCAGCACCGGGGTGCGTTCCCGCGTCCCCCCGCACACGTCGTGCACGACCGCCGCCAGATTGACCGTGAGGGTCGTTTTGCCGACGCCGCCCTTTTGATTGGCGACCACGTACACCCGTGTCATGGAAGGTTCCCTTCGCCATCGGTTGATGAGGGGATCGTGACACAAGTGGCATATCGGTATTAGTAGGACACGGTGGATTGTCCTGCGGGGACTCCGGACGCAGGCCCCCTGCCGCGCCGGGGACAATGGGTGGCGTGCCTGAACTGATCCCGCTGACCGACCTGTCCGACCCGCGCTTGACCGACTACACCGACCTCACCGACGTCGAACTGCGCAAACAGCGCGAAGTCGACGAAGGCCTCTTCATGGCCGAGAGTGAAAAGGTCATCCGGCGGGCCCTGAAGGCCGGGTACGCGATCCGGTCGATGCTGATCTCCACCCGCGTCCTGGAGACCGTCGCGGACCTCGTGGACACCGTCGGCGACGACGTCCCCGTGTTCGCCGGCAGCCCCGCCGTCCTCGAGGCGATCACCGGGTTCAACGTGCACCGTGGCGTGCTCGCGGCGATGCACCGCAAACCGGAGGCCTCGGTACGCGAAGCCCTCGCGGGCGCCAAGCGGATCGCCGTCCTCGAAGCGGTCAACGACCACACCAACATCGGTGCGATCTTCCGCTGCGCCGCCGCGCTCGGCATGGACGCCGTGCTCCTGTCGCCCACCTGCGCGGACCCCCTCTACCGCCGGGCCGTCCGGGTCTCGATGGGCACCGTCTTCGCCATCCCCTACGCCCGGCTCGACCCGTGGACCGAGGGCCTCCAGGAACTCAAGGACGCCGGGTTCAACCTCTTCGCGATGACACCCGGCGAAGGGTCGACCCCGTTCAACGAGGTCCCGAAGGCCGAACTGGAGCGCTGCGCCCTGATGCTCGGCGCGGAGGGCCCCGGGCTGACGGACAAGGCGCTGGCCCAGGCGGACCGCCTGGTCCGCATCCCCATGTCGCACGGCGTCGACTCGCTCAACGTCGGGGCTGCGGCGGCGGTGGCGTTCTACGCGGTGGCGCACGGCTGAGCCGCCGGTACCTGCGGCGGCGACCGATTCCCAGCCGCCCATCCCCAGACCACAGCCCGGTGTGCCTCGCGGCCTCGCCGGGTTGTGGTCTGGGGTGTGTGGTCTGTCCGGCCTGCCCTTGTCTCCGGCCTGTCGTTGTTTCCGGAGCGGCCACGTGCATACTGACACGTGTCACCTAGCTTTGATCCGAACTGCTGATCCTGACCACTGATCCTGACCACTGATCCTGACCACTGATCCGACACGAGGTGGTCGGATCCCGTCGAGGGGAACCCGCCATGAAGCTCTACGTCCACGACACCGGCGTCGGCACCGGCGACAAGACCGCCCTGCTCATCCACGGCGGCATGTCCGACTACGGCACCTGGCAGGCCGTCGAGGCCGGTCTGGTCGCGCGCGGGTACCGGGTGGTCGCCCCCGACCTGCGCGGCCACGGCCAGAGCGGGCGCGGCGAGTACACGCCCGAACTGCTTGCTGACGACGTGGTCGAGTCCCTCCCGGACGTCGAGTTCGATGTGGCGATCGGCCACTCCCTCGGTGGTCTGACGCTGTCCCTTGCGATCGGCCGGCTCAAGGTCAAGAAGGCCGTGTACTCCGACCCGGGCTTCACCCTGGGGACCACGGCCGCGGCCATCCCGTTCATGCTGAAGATGGTCGGGACCGCCACCCCGGAGTCCATCAGGCAGATGAACCCGCGTTGGTCGGACGCGGACATCGCCGCCGAGGTCGTCGGCTTCAAAGCGTTCGACACCGGTTTCATCACGGACGGCATCGTGAAGTTCAAGTCGGACTACCTTCCGGCGGAGGCCGTCGTGCCGTCCCTGGTGCAGTTGGCCGACCCGTCCCTGTGCATCGACGAGGCGGGTGCCGTCGCGCTCAGGGAGCGCGGCTTCGAGATCGTGACGGTCGAGGGCGCGGGCCACTGCATCCACCGCGACGACTTCGCGGGCTTCATGGCCTCGCTTGACGGTTGGATCTGACGGCTGGACATGGCAGCTGGACATGGCAGCTGGACCTGAGCGCGGCAGCTGAACGCGGCCCACTCTGCGACGGACCTCCGGGCTGCTTGCCCGGGGGTCCGTTCTGCGTTCCCGCGCGGCTTCCGATCTTCCGCCGCCCGTCTCCGCCCTACTCCGGTATCCCCGCCACCCCCTCCACCTCATTCCAGCTCTCCGCCCCATTCCCGCCCCGACCGGGCGGCCGTACGGGTGATCTTCGTGGTTTGGCGAAGACAAGACCCCAGGTCAGGCCCTGCGCATGGCTTCCCGTGCCCCACTTGTCACACTAAAGGCTGATTGTCTTACTAAATGTAGTCAAGGAGGATCGTCCTTCAACCCTTGTGATCATTTCGGGCGGAGCGGGCGACTATGACCCTGAGTGGCTTCAGTGGGCAGATCTACCAGCACGTCTCCGGACGACTCCGGCGCGTACTGCGGATGAGTACGGTCCTGCTCCTGGTCGCCGGACTGGCAGGGGGAGCGGCGGTCGCCCAGGGGCTGGCGCTGCTCCGGCCGCCGGATGCGCCCACCGGTCCGCAGGAGGCGTGCGCCGACGGTACGCGGGTGACCTTCAGCCGCACGGCGACCACCCCGCGCGCCGGTGAACGGATGGTCTTCACGGTCACCGTCGACAGCGTCGGCGGGGCTGTGGCCAAGGGCGCCTCGTTCATTGACGACCTGTCAGGTGTGCTGGACGACGCGGCGTACGTCGACGCGGAGGCGTCCGCAGGCACGGTTGATTTCAGCAGTCCGAAACTGACCTGGACCGGCGATGTCGCCCCTGACAGCCCGGTCACCGTCACGTACCGGGTCACGGTCGCCGGGAAGACCGCGGGTGACAACCGCCTGCTGCCCGTCTTCGCCAGGATCTCGGCCGGGACCTGCGTCCGGCGAGAGGCGCCGACGGCACCCGTGCTCCCGGCTTCGCCGGCTGCCTCCCCGTCCGCAACTGTGCCGGCACCCTCCCCGTCCGCTGCGTCGCCGCCCTCGCCGCAGACGTCCTCCTCCTCCGCTGCGCCGCCGCCCTCGCCGCGGCCTTTGCCTCTGGCGTGGCCCTCCTCTTCGTCCTCGCCGGCACGCTCCTTCCCCGCAACGGACTCCTCCGTCGCGGAGTCCCCGGTCGCGGAGTCCTCTGCCCCGTAGTAGCGCTGTCCGGCTGATCGGCGCGGTCCCCAGCGGCTTTATGACAAAGAGGACACCAGCGGGTTCCGGAAGGAACCCGGATAGTTGACTCTGCGTCAAAACATCAGCATCGTGTCCGGGCCGCCGGTTAGGCTCGCGTGGCTCCACGAAAACGATGTTGCAGTCCTGCAGTTCCATGGGGGAACACATGCGTACGAAAACCCGCCGGTCCCTGATAGCCACAGCTTCGATGGTCGCGGTCACCGGGTCCTTGGCAGTCGGGTGCGGCACAGTTGAGAAACTGAGCGCCCAGCGGGAAGTCGGCAAGTCCTTCGACTCCCTGCAGAACACCAAGAACCTCCAGATCGGCCTGTCCGTCGAGTCCGACCCGCAGCATCTGGTCGACCTCTCGGACGGCGACCTCGCGCTTGAGGACGCCAAGAAGGTCACCACCGTCAAATTCATCGTGGCGATGAACGACTCGAAGAAGCTCAAGGACCTCGAAAAGAACAAACTGCCGCAGGGTTTCTCGCTCAGGGCCGTCCAGGGCGACAAGGACCTCGCTGAGATCCGCATCGTCGACGGCAAGTGGCTGTACGGGCGCGGGGACCTCCGGTCGATCTCCGAGCTCGTCGGCGAGAAAGCGCCGAACCGGGAGAAGTTCCTCAAGGACGTCGACCCGGACCAGCGTGACTACGCCGCCGCCCTGTACGACCAGAAGTGGCTCGGCATGGACGCCACCAAACTGCTCGACCAGGTGACTGCCCGGACGAAGACCGCGGCGCCGAAGTCGGTCGATGACGCGACCGCCAAGAAGCTCTGGTCGGCTGTCGGCAATGTGTTCAACAACAACATCCAGATCGAGGACAAGGGCAAGGTCGACGGCGCCAAGCACATCGTCGTCTCGGCTTCGGCGAAGCAGATCGCGGACAAGCTCCTGGAGCAGGTCAAGCCGATCATCAAGAGTTCCGAACTGGGCGGCTTCCTCAAGGACGCCGAGATCGACCTCGACGACCTCAACACCAAGGACATCCCGGACAAGCGCTACGGGGTCGACCTTTACATCAAGGACGGCGTGCTGACCAAGGTCTCCCTGGACGTCGACCAGTTCATGGACGAGCCGACGGGCAAGCCGGTCCGCCTGAACATCGACTTCAAGCGGGACTCCGCCCCGGTCACCGCGCCGAAGGACGGCGTCCAGATCCGTCCCGAGGACGTCGACAAGATCGTGGACGAGATGAAGGACAAGAAGAGCCCGCGGGACTACTGACGCGCGGCTCGGTCGCTCTGGTGATCACGGGTTTTCCACGTTCCGGGTCCCCAGGGTGTTGATTTTCGTGGCTGGGTCTTGCCGGGTCAGTCCTGGTTTGCTGGGATATCAGGTATGCCTCGTGGTTTCTACCGGCCCTGGCCGGGGCGCAATGCCCCGGTCCAGGTGCCCGCGACGTTGGGTGAGCTGGTGCCTGAAGTGCGGCACGCCGCGACATGGCTGTCTGCGTAGTCCTGCCGAACCGGGAGTACGAGTCGTGGTCTCCCGCTGCGGCTGCTTCGTTCGCAGGCCGCCACGGGTTTCCCGAGAACATGACAGCGCCTCCGTGCCCCGACGATACGCCGCGTGACGCAAAAGGATGGCTGACCCACCAGCGCGGCAAGCATGGGCGTCCGTACAGCCCCACGACCGACCAGAAGTCGCTGACCAGCGTTATGGATCTCACTCCGGCCCGGGAGAACTCAGCGTCTTTCGACAAGCTCTACCGCGATGTGGCCTGGCTGCTGACCGGCGGGTGCTCCTCGTGAAGGAGGTCCTGTCACGCACCGCAAAAATGTGTCTGGCGGATCATTCGTAGGGCGGGGCCGTCGGTTGGGCCGTCCGAAGAGCAAGGCTCGGTGCCTGGTGAGGAATGCCCTCAGTCGCAACCTGAGTGACGTAACGTCAGGGGGCTGGCGGCTCGAGCCGTATCGCGGGTCAGCGGATTCCCGTGCGGACGCTGAGGGAGCACACGATGGCCGATATGCAGATGCAGACCACCGAGCACACCTGCGGAATCACTGCCGGGTCAGGCGGCTTGATCAGCCCCGACTGGTGCTTCCGCCACTACGCCCCGGTGATCGCTGACCTCCCCGGCGACCTCATGTCGTCCGACGTTACCTGCCGCGAACTTCTCATCCACCAGGAGCAGTTCCGGAAAAAGCACGTCGAGATCTACTACACGCCGTTCGACCTGGTGAATCCGGCGGCCAGAGTCCTGCTGGTCGGCGCCACGCCGGGTCGGCACCAGTTCCACCAGTCCGTGCTGTTCGCCCGTAAAGCGCTGAAGGCGGGTGCGACCTTGGATGCGGCACTGCGAAGTGCCCGGAGCGGTGGAAGTTTCGCCGGTGTCATGCGCACAAACGCGGTCTCCATGCTTGACGGGATCGGGGTTGCCGAAGCGCTGCGAATCCCCACCACGGACCGGCTGTTCGACGTTGATTCCACGCTTGTGGACACCACCTCGGCGTTGTGTCACGCGGTGCAGGTGGACGGCAGGAACTACACCGGGCACGGCTTGGAGAAGCTTCCGATCCTGCGGGCATTCGTGACCCAGGTTCTGACTGCCGAAGTGCGACTTGTCCCTGAGTCGCTGGTCATCCCGTTCGGCGTTGTGGCGTCGGCCGCAGTGGAGCTGTGCGTGGTTGAGGGTGATCTCAGCGTCGACCGCTGCCTGTTCGGATTCCCCCAGCCCTCCGGTTCCAATGGGCACCGGACCCGCAAGTTCGCTGCGGAACGTAAGCGGCTCAGCAGCGTGGTCGAGGCGTGGGCGGGCGGGGCTTCCTGACAGAAAGCTGCACAACTACCATCCTGACCTGAGCACGTCGCCGGCCCGTTCTCCCGAACTCAACCTGCGCCCCTGCCAGTTCGCCGGGAGCGCTACTGCCTCCAGCTTGGTCGCGTTGAGCCGTTCTCCGTCCGGACCGCTGAGCGCGGTGTGCTCATGAGCGGCGACCCCGGCGAGGGCGCTGTTCTCCCGGTCGAACATCAGCCGAGCAGCCCGACGTCAAGGGTGCTCACAGTGTTGACCCGGTGATCTCCGCGGCCGAACGGAGTGGCTGAGCAGACCGCAGAGGGCTCGGAATCCCGGGCCGGACCCGAGCCGGGCCGCGTGCTCCGTGATATCGGTCGCCGCCACCGCCCGCAACGTCCCGGCAGCCGCCCGCGCGCTGCTTCCTGACGCGGCGTCGGTCCTCGTGGTGCACGACGGGACCGCGCACCACCTGCCGCGGCCGCCGGTTTCCTACCGGCGGGTGAACTCCGGAACGCCAGCCGGAGTCCCACAGGAAACACGTCAGGATACGGCTTTCGCGGCCGTTCCCTACCACTGAGTGACATCAGTGTCACCCACATTGGGGAACAATCCACGAAACCACTTGCTTCGCCGCAGACTCGACCAAGATGGCGTGCCGTACGCATAAAGCTGTCCCGCTGACCGGGAACGGCACCCGGGCCCAGGTCCGGCACGACGCAGCGGAAAGCGAGGCAGGCCGACTCCATGAGAATCATGGGAATTCCCCTGGCCTGGGCCGTGGTGGGCCTGGTTGAACTCGGCGTCCTGGTAGGAATCGCCGGGTATCTGATGTTCCGGTCCCGCCGGAAGGACGTACTCGACGTGGGCGACACGGAGACCTGGGAACGCGAGCAGGAACGCCGACGGCGGAAGGAAGTGCTGTACGGATCCGCCTCGTACATCCTGCTGTTCTGCTGTGCCGCAGTGGCCGCCGCACTGTCCTTCCACGGGCTTGTGGGCTTCGGACGGCAGAACCTGACCCTGTCCGGCGGCTGGGAATACCTGGTGCCGTTCGGGCTCGACGGCGCCGCGATGTTCTGCTCGGTCCTGGCGGTGCGGGAGGCCAGCCACGGTGACGCCGCGCTCGGCTCCCGGATGCTGGTGTGGGTGTTCGCCGCCGCCTCCGCGTGGTTCAACTGGGTGCACGCCCCACGCGGCTTCGGCCACGCCGGGGCCCCGCAGTTCTTCGCCGGGATGTCACTGTCGGCGGCCGTGCTGTTCGACCGGGCGCTCAAACAGACCCGCCGCTCGGCACTGCGCGAACAGGGCCTGGTGCCCCGGCCGTTGCCGCAGATCCGGATCGTCCGCTGGATGCGCGCTCCCCGGGAGACCTTCAGCGCCTGGTCGCTCATGCTCCTGGAGAACGTCCGCACCCTCGAGGAAGCCGTCGACGAGGTCCGCGAGGACAAGCAGCTCAAGCTCCAGGAGCGGGACCGCCGCCGGGTGGCCGACAAGCGCGAGCGCGCGCAGCTGCGGGCACTCAGCCGCGGTGACGGCGGCCACCACTGGCGGCGCGGCCTTGACGGTGGCCGCAAGCTCGCGGCACTGGAGGGCGGTGGCGGCTCCGAGGCGCTGTCGGAGCCTGCCATAGCCGAGAGTGACGACAGCTACGACAGGGACACCCGGGACCGGAGTCGTAAGAAGCGCGCAGCACCGGGCTCCGGAGCGGTCATCGATCTCACCGCCGAGGACGACACCGTGACGCTGCCGAAGGTGGGCGGCGACCGGATCGACTCGCTCGAACGCAAACTGGAAGATCTGGAACGGCAGTTCGGCTGACAAGAGTTGAGCGCGTTCGAGGCCACGCTGTACGCAGCGTGGCCTCGAACGCGCTCAGTGTTTTCCGCCCGGGGGCGGTCAGTGGTTCCCGGCCGGGGTCGAGTCCTGGACCGTCGGGCCGGTGTTCGGCCGGTCGTCGTCCTCGGTGTTCTGCACCGCCGTGATCACCAGGGCGGCGATCGCCGTGACGATCAGGAATACGACAGCCTGGAGCAGCATCTGCCGCCGCCGCTCGACCGGGGTCTGCGTCCGGGAGCCGGTCCGGCCGCCCGGCTGGCCGGTGCGGGCACCGGGGTTCTCCGGGCGCCGTTCGCGCGGGTGGTCGGGCCCGTGCTGCGGTGGGCTCTCCCGGACCGCGCCCTCCCGCGGTGTGCCGTCCGGACGGGGCGGCTTCTCCGACCAGGGAGCGGTCTGCTCGGGTGGCCCGTCGATCTTGGGCGCGCTGTGCCGGGAACCGCTGTCGCGCAGCCCGGAGTCCCGGTACGGGGGCGTTGCCTCACGTGGCCTGGGCGGCGGGGTCTTCACGCCCACCCGGCGCGGCCGCGGCGGGGAGATGTCGATCCGACCGCTGGAGCCTCCGGCGGCCTCCTGGCGGGCGATCGCCGCGAGCCGGTCCCGTACCTCCTCGGCGCGCGGACGCATCGCGGCGTCCTTGGCCAGGCACGCGGCCACCACGGGGATGACGGACTCCGGTACGCCGTCGAGCACCGGTTCCTCGTGCACCACCCGGTAGAGCAGCGCGTCGACAGGACCCGACCCGAACGGTGCGGAGCCGCGCCCCGCGTAGGCGAGGGTCACCCCGAGGGCGAAGATGTCCGTGGCGGGGGTGACGGTCTGTCCGCGCACCTGTTCGGGGCCGAGGAAGCCGGGGGAGCCGACGGCGGTCCCGGTGTGGGTCAGGGTGCCCGCGCCGTCGGAGTAGGCGATCCCGAAGTCGATGATCCGCGGGCCCTCGGGGGACAGCAGGATGTTGGACGGCTTGACGTCACGGTGCACGACCCCCGCGGCGTGCACCGACACCAGTCCGTCGGCCACCGCCGCGCCGACCCGAGCGAGTTCGAGCGCGCCGAGCGGTCCGTACTGTCCGACGCGGCGTTGCAGGGACGGACCCGGAACGTACTCGGTGGCCAGCCACGGGCGGGCCGCGTCGGGGTCGGCGGCCACCAGCGGGACCGTCCGCGGCCCCTGCACCCGGGCGGCCGACTCGACTTCACGCGCGAACCGGGAGCGGAACTCCGGGTTGCCGGCCAGCTCGGTGCGGATGAGCTTCAGCGCGACCTGGTGCCCGTCGCGGTCGGAGCCGAGGAAGACCACGCCCATGCCACCGGTGCCCAGGCGGCGCAGGAGCCGGTAGGGCCCGACGGTGCGCGGGTCGGTCCGCCGTAGCCGCACCATCGCCATCGTCGTCAGTTCTCCCGTACCAGTGGATCTTGTGGGTGGTGACTGCCCCGCAGGCCGGTGTGTACACCCGGCCGCACGGCCGACGGACTGCCCCGGCTGTCGGCGCGTCCGGGGGATCCCCCGTGGACGACACGTTAGAGGACGCCGGTGGCCGTGGGCGGGAGGCCGCGCTGTCGGTTGTGGTGCGTCGGCCGGACGGCCTGTCAGTGTGACCCGCCATCATAGAAGGTTTTCGAACTGTTCGATCATGTGGATGATCAAGTAAAAGGCGCAGCGGAGGGCGCGCGGACGATGCTGGAGGAGCGCGCGGACACGCCGCCGGACTACCGTGACGGCGGGCTGACGCTCATGGCCCCGGGCCGGTTGTCCGGCCCCGGCGACCGGGTGCTGCTGGTGGACGAGTGGATCGACACCGGCGCGCAGGCCCACGCTGCGCGCCGGATGGTGACCGGTGTCGGTGCCGGTGCCGGTGCTGGTGCCGACTGGGCGGGCACCGCCGTGGTCGGGGACGCCTGCGGGCCGCGCGCACGCGCGCGGCCCGATGTCCGGGGCCTGCTCCGGGAGGACGACCGCCCAGCCTGAATTCCGTACGGCGTCCTGGGTTCTCGTAGTGTTGTCGGGCGGCGGCTTCCCGGCCTGAATTCCGTACGGCGACCTGGGTCCCTGTCGTGCCGTCAGGCGGCGCGGCCGACCTGTCCACGGTGGCCGGTCTGCTCGGCATGGTGCGCGGCCGGGAGCATCGGCCTGGACGGCTCCGGGCGTCCGGCCTGCTCCTGGTGTTCCCGGTCGCGGAGCATCGACGCCCGCTCGGATTCGCCGAGCCCCGCCCATACGCCGCGTCGTTCGGGCACGGACATGGCGTGTTCGAGGCAGAGCAGTCGCACCGGGCAGCTCATGCAGACCTTCTTGGCGACCCGCTCCCGGGCCCGCCGCTCCCCTGGGCGTTCACTGTCGTCGCCGAAGAACAGTGTCGCGTCCATGCCCTGGCAGGTGGCTTCCTCCTGCCAGCCGTACCGCGGTGGGGTCGGAATGACGATCCGTGTGGTTCCCATATCCCCGTACTCCTCCTGCTCGGCACTTGTCCCGACTGTGCAGATGCTCAAGGCCGCGTCCCCCGCTGCCTTCCGGTGAGGGTCAGTCTGGGCTGACCCTCTTACTTCACTCCGACGTCTGGGGTGCGGGAACGGTTTCCACCGGGCCGGATCCAGTCGTCGCCGCAACACGCCTGTGACCCGTCCGCAACCTTGGTGACCGCCGCGCGGCCGGCGCCCTGTCCGTTTCGCGGCCGTTTCGCATTCGGTCGGGTGTGCGAGATCTACAACCGCGTCACAAAGCGGCGGAAGAGGCCGGGCCCGGAGGCCTCCGTCATGATCGACCGGTAGCGTGGTCAGCGGACTCGCCCCGGTGTCGGCGGACCGGAACGTCGGATTCGTCCTGATCGTTGGACTGGCCGTCGGCCGGATCCCTCCACTGGAACCCGGCGGATGGAAGAGAACCGGAACATTACGGAGGAGGGCCCAGTGGGCAGGAAGATGCGACGGACGCCGGTACGGGTACCGGTGGCGTTGACCGTCGTGGTGGCCGCGGGCCTGACGGCGTGCAGCAGCGGCGGGGGCGATAAAAGCGACACGTCGGACACGTCGGCCAAGGAGTTCCTGACCGCCTGGCAGGCCGGCGACCTGGACAAGGCCGCGTCGTTCACCGACGACCCGGTCAAGGCCAAGCAGGGCCTGATGGACACCAGGACCCAGCTCGGCGTGACGAAGGCCGAATACGTACCGAGGACGTTCACCAAGGGTAAGAAGGACGTGCCCGGCACCCTGGCCTACCAGGGCACGCTGACGCTGTCCGGTGTCCCGGACCCGTTCAAGGTCGACTCGGTCGTCCCGCTGGTGCTGAAGGACAAGAAGAACCTCGTGCACTGGACCAGCACGATCGTCCACCCGCAGCTGACCGACGGTTCGACGATCGTGCGGAACCGCACCTCCTCGTCGCGGGCGAACATCCTCGACAGGAACGGTAAGGCGCTCGTCGCCAACCAGGCGATCGTGGAGATCTCGCTGCACCCGGCGAAGATGGACAACCCGGACGCGGTCTACCGGGGCCTGTCCGACCCGGTGTTCGACGTCGACGTGGCGAAGCTCAAGACCCGGGTGGCCGCGGCGAACCCGGACAACGCCGTCTCCGTGGTGAACCTGCGCAAGGAGGTCTGGGAGAGCACGGCGCGCGCCAAGCTCCTCAACCTCAACGGCGTCCTCATCAAGGAGTCGACCAAGCAGGGCGCCGCGACCGTCGGCAAGCAGCTGATCGGCTCGACCGGCCCGGTGACCGCCGAGATCAAGGCGAAGATGCCGCCGGGATCGGTCTCCGACGGCGACATGGTCGGGATGTCCGGCCTCCAGCAGCGCTACCAGGAGCAGCTGGCGGGCAAGCCGACGCTGTCCATCAAGATCGTCGACGCTGCGACCAAGGCCCCCAAGGTCACGATCGTCGACCAGCAGGGCGCACCCGGTAAGGACGTCAAGACCACCCTCGACCCCAAGGCGCTCACCGCGGCCGAGGGCGCGGTCAAGGACCAGTCCAAGCTGACCGCGCTCGTCGCCATCGACGCGAAGACCGGCGGGATCCTCGCCTCGGCCAACTCCAACGACACCGGGCTGAACGCGGCGATGGCCGGGCGCTACCCGCCCGGTTCGACGTTCAAGACGGTGACGACCTCGGCGCTGCTCAAGGCCGGGCTGAACATGAACGACAAGGTGCCGTGTGAGAACACCCTTGTCGTGAACGGCCAGACCTTCAAGAACTACGACGCGCTCCAGCCGATCCCGGACGCGACGTTCAAGCAGGACTTCGCCGTGTCCTGCAACACCGGCTTCATCGTGCAGCGCGGCAAGCTGCAGGACGACTCGATCACCAACGCCGCGAAGATGTTCGGCATCGGCGCCGAGTGGGATGTCGGCGTGAACACCTTCGACGGTTCGGTTCCGCCGGCCAAGTCCGAGAACGAGAAGGCCGCGTCGATGATCGGCCAGGGCCGGGTCGAGGCCAACCCGATGGTCATGGCCTCGGTCGCGGCCACGATCGACTCGGGCACGTTCAACCAGCCGGTGCTCGTTCCGGACGGCGTGCCCAAGCGCCTGCCGTCCGCGCCGCTGGACCCGCAGGTGGCCGGCCAGCTCAAGCAGCTGATGCAGGCCGTGGTCACCGAGGGCTCGGGCAAGATGCTGCAGGGCATGCCCGGCACGGTCGGCGCCAAGACGGGCACGGCGGAGTTCACCCGCCCGGACAAGTCCATCGGTACCCACGCCTGGATGATCGCGTTCAAGGATGACGTCGCCGTCGCGGTGATGGTCGAGGACGGCGGCTCCGGCGGTACGAACGCCGGTCCGATTCTGAAGAAGTTCCTCGAGACGTTCTAGTGACGAACGTTCCAGTGGCCTTCTAGGAGGACAGGCGCGGACCCGGCCGGGGAACCGGCCGGCGCGCCATTCTGCACGGAGATCCGCGGCCCCGGTACGGAACATCCGTACCGGGGCCGCGGTCGCGCCCGCCCGGGAAGTCGACAAGTATGGCTCAGGACGTCGCGGATGCCGTCGAGCCGTCGGGCTACCGCATCCGTGGCGGGTCTGGTCCGTTCTTCCAAGTTGCCGCAAGGGAGCAGAACAGTGTCGAACAATGTCACCTTGGTCGCCCGCGTCCCCGTACTCGAGTCGACCGATCCCGAACGCCCCGTCGAACTCCGCTTCGGCCCGCACACCGACGAGTCGGGACTGCCGACCGACGAGTGGACGGTCGAGCGGCTGACCCTGGACCAGGCGGCGAACCTGGTGGAGGACCTGGCGGCGGCGCTCGGCCTCTCGGTCGGGCAGTCGGCCGCGTTGGGTGCCGCGTCCTGAGCGGGTAGCCGACGGTGTGGCCCACGCTTGCGCCGGACCGGCGCTGACGGGGTGGTCAGGTGGTCCGCCCTGCGTCTGTTCGGGTGGCATCACCGGTCACCAGGGGGCCAAAAGGTGCAATACATCACCAAAAGGTGATCTTGGACCGCAGAATGATCCCCGTGAGCCGCACGACCATGTCCCCAGCCGGGCTGATCACGCCACAGGACGACGACGTCTGCGAGACGTCGGCCGGACTGTCGGGTCAGCGTCCCGCCCAGCCGCGTATCAGCGTCAGCCTGCCCGACGGGCAGCAGCTGAACGTGACCCTTGTCAGCTGGCACCAGTACCGCGACGGGAGCTGGCGCGCGCGTGTGCGCTGGCCCCTGTGGGGTGCCTTCCACAATGACGGGCACGTCGAGACCAGGGTCTGCCAGGTCGAGGCGTACGTCCCGGCGCACAGTCTGATCCCGTTGGACGGTGAGGACTACCGGGCCGTACGCAAACGCCGGCCGCGCATCGAAGCGCCGACGGTGGAGTTGAGTATCACGGTGCCCAGGCAGAAATAGCCCGGCGCGGCGTGGTCTTGTGAGGGGGTGCCCGCCGTGCGGTGGGCACCCCCTCGGCCGTCCTGTTCAGCTGCCCCGCTCGGCGCTGCCCCGTTCGAAGTCGCTCTGCTCGACGTTGCTCTGCTCGACGTTGCCCCGCCCGGGGCGCCGACCGGATGTCCGGTCCACAATCGCAGCCGGACAGGGGATGATGGAGGTTTGCGAGTCTGTTCCGGGTCCTCGCCGGGCCTGTCTCGGATGCCCTGGTTTACGTGATTCTGATAAATCCGGTTGCCCTCCCCACTCTCTGAAACGGATGCTGGCCGCATGTTCGATCCGGTCACCACCACGCACCTCGACCCGCCCGACGTCCTGACCCGCCTGCTGCGCGGCGGACACGGGGCGGGCGCCCGCCATGCCCTCGGGGCCGGGGGGTTCCTCAGTGGACTCCTCTTCCGGACGGGCGGTGCCCGGCCGAGTCCGGGGGACATCCAGGCGGCACTCGACGACTGTGTGATCCACGACCCGCGGACAGTGCCGTCCACCGAGTCCAGGTCCCTCTACTACGCACGCCTGTACGACGGTCTGGGGCTGAACCTGGACGGTATCTCCGCACATCTGTTCGAAGATGATGACTTCGACGACCCCGACCGCGGGGGGCTGCCCGTCGCGGTCCTGGGGCACCTGGCCCGGCGCGGCCGGCAGGACGCCGTCGACCTGCTGCGCCGCTACGCCGCGGAGGGCTGCGACTGGCCGGAAGCCATCGAACAACTCGCCCGTACGGGCTGCGACGACGCGCTGCGGGGCATGTGTGACACCGTCCTCGAACGCGCCGACGACGAAGAACTGTTCGACTGCGTGCAGCGCGGCACCGGGATGCGGCCGTGGCGCCTGTGGGCGCGCACGGACGGGAAGGTGGCGGGCATCGTCGAACAGGTCGACCTCGACATGTGGCGCTGGGAACTGACCCGCAGCAAGCCCGTCGACCCCGACACCGGCGACGCCCCCACCGTGGACCAGGTCCTCGAAGAGGCGGCGGTCAGCCCCCGGCGGAGCTTCGTGTGCGGCCGGAGACTGTCCAGCGTCGCAGGGCCGGAACACCGTGGCGCGATCCTCGCCGCCGCGTGGGCGGGCCCGGACGGCTCGCGCGCCGCAGCCCTGCGCTATCTCGGCGAACAGGGCGACCCGGCCCTGCTCGACCTCGCCGAATCCGCCACCGCGCCGGACGCCCCCGTCACTGTCCGGCACGCCGCCGCCCAGGCCGTCGGCGACCTGCGCTCACCCGAAGCCGTGGTCCGCGCCCGCGGCTGGCTGAGCCACGACGGCCTGCTCGGGGACGCCGCCGCCCGGATACTCAGCCGGGCCGGCGACAGCACGGACGGCCCGGCGCTGATCGACGCCCTCGAACGGCGCAGCAGTGGCCTGGCGTCCGGCGACTGCGCCCTCGAACAGCACCACCGCATGTGCGACATCGTCGGCGGCATAGGCCGCCTCCGCCTGACCGAAGGGCTCGCCCCGGTGCTCGCCGTCTACCGGGAGAGTCCGTACGGCGGACTGCGCGGCTGCGCGGTGCAGACCCTCGCGGCCATCCAGTCCGACTTCGCTGTGACGACCGCGGTCGAGAGCCTGTGGGACTGCGAGTCGGCGACCCGGCTGACGGCGGTCCAGCACGTCGACCTGGCGTCGGCAGCCGTCCGGGAACGCCTCCGGGAGCTGGTGGGGGACGCCGCTGAGGACGACGCGGTGCGCGAGGCGGCCGGGGTGCGCCTCGCCGGGGCCTGACCGCCGGGGAGCCGCCTCCGCAACCGGAATCTCACTGTCCGGAGCCACTCGACCGCGCCGGGTGGCTGAAACGGGTGTCCCGATTGGTAAATCTGCGCCATTCGGATGCTCATGGGGCCGTTGAGGATGGCCGACTAACCTCCTCTCAGGGCGCACAGGGCCGTCCTACGCTCGGGCGATGGACACCTCGACTACGCCCACGTACGCCTTCCCGCCGGACCAGCCCGGTCCGTATGCGATCGGGAACGTCGAATTCCCCTTCTGGACCGGCGGCCCGGGATTCACCCTCGCGCAAGTCAGCTACCCCGCTGAGGCGGACGCCGGGCTGGCCCACGTCGACAAGACCGAGGAGGGCGGCTACCCGGCGGTCATCCTCGCCCCCGCCACCTGGACCGGGTCCGGCTTCTACGACTGGTTCACCGACCACCTCGTGAAACACGGCTACATCGTCTTCCGCTACACCCCGGAGAACATCCTCGGGCTCAACCCGCACATGCACGCGGACACCATCACGGACGCGATCGACAAGCTGATCGACATCAACGACGACCGGTTCAACCCGCTGCGCGGCCTGATCAAGACCGATTCCATCGGGGTCGCAGGAGTCTCCCTCGGCGGCGCCGGCGCGCTCATAGCCGCCGGACGCGACAAGCGGATCCGCGCGGTCGTCGGCTTCGGCACCGGGCGCAACGAGAAGGAACCGGACCTCTACAGGCTGGTCGACGCCGAGGTCCAGAGCGTCGGGGTCCCCGCCCTGTTCCTGGCGGGTCAGCTCGACAAGATCGCGCCCGGCGCGGGCCTTCACTACTTCGACCTGGTGCCGAACGGCTACAAGGCGTTCGTGGAGATCGCCGGCGGCAACCACGTCCAGTTCCTCGACAAGAGCGACATGGACGTCAAGCTCCCCGGGCTGCCCCGGGACGGCAAGGCGACGATCACCTACGACCAGCAGCACGCCACCGCGAACCTCTACGCGACGGCGTTCTTCGACGCGGCGCTGAAGGGGCTCTCCGACGCCGAGCTGTACATCTCGGGTGAGGCCGGGACGATCGCGCTCAAGGACGGCGTGATCACCGACATCCGGGTCGTCGATGGCCCGCTCCCGGCGCCGCCGCTGAACCCCGACCTGCTGATCGCGCCGAAGGAGTACTTCGAGACCTTCGTGAACGCCGGGGCCAACGCGGTGGGCAACGTGGTCAAGGCTGTCGGCTACATGGTGCAGGGCATCGGGGCCGCACTGCAGAAGACGGCGGACAGGCTCCAGGGCAAGTAGGAACGGACCACCCGGGTCAACCGTGTCGGTCCTGCGCAAAAGTGCCCTCGGCGATCTCCGAACGGGCCTTTTGCGCAGGACCGACGCGGGCGGGGCCGCTGGTCGGGCATGTCACCCCGACGCCCTACGCTTGACCACCATGACCGTTTCCGCCCAGGCTGTCCCGACTCAGGGGCGCCTCCCCTCCGCCGCGCCGGTGCAGCGGCCCGGCGTCACCGAGGACGGCCTCGCCCGCCGGCTCAAGGCGCTGGCCTGCACCGCGCCGCTGCACGACCTGGAGTCGCGCAAGGCCAACCTGGCCGGCGCGTACACGGTCTACTCCATGGCGGAGATCGGCCTCAGCGCCATCGACCTGGTCACCGTGACCATGGACTTCGACACCGGCGCGGACCACGACGACATCGTCGCCCGGCTGCGGCCCCGCATCAACGCGCAGGCCCCCGAGCGCACAGCCGCCGAGCACGAGCGTGTCGCCCGCTGGGTCCTGGAGAACCTGATCAACGTCGGCAGTGTCGACCGGGGCTTCCGTACGGTCTACGGCACGCTGACGGACGACGGCTACATCCGCCGCGACTACGACTTCAAGCTCCTTGAAGAAGTCCCCGGGCCGGACGGGCGGATCTTCCTCCGGGCCACCGACGAGGCCGTCAACGTCCTGGTCGGCGCGCTCGACTTCGACGTGACCAGCGCGCAGATCGCCGCCGAGGTCAAGCTCGACAACCTGATCAAGCGGGGCCGCCTCACCGAGGCGCGCCTGGCCGCCGAGCAGGCCCGCTACCGCACGGTGCAATACGCGGAGACGCTGCGCCGCGCCCTGGAGGCCACCCGCCGCAACGTGCGGGCCGTCGACTGGCTGCGGACCGTGCCCGACCTCATCGATGAGGCGTTCGACCACGTTGCTGAGCGCTACCGGCACGAGAACGCGATCCTCACCAACATCCGGCGCTCCCGCGACGAGTCCAGCGACCCCGCGCACAAGCGCGCCGCCGCCGAACTGGTCGACATCGTCCAGGACTGCATCCGCCGCCATACGCAGCTCCAGACGCGCCTCATGGAGGCCGGGCCGATGTTCCGCGCCGAGCAGGACCGGCAGTCCTTCGCGGCCCGGCCGGAACGGCAGGGTTTGGACGTGTACGGGCAGTTGCTGCGTCCCGTACTCGAACTGCCCGTGGCCGACGCCCGCCGGGTGACGGACGCCTTCTTCACTTCGGGGACGGGTCTGCGCGCCCCCGTCTCCGTGCGCCTGTTCGACCTCACCGAACTCCTGTTCACCCCACCTGCCGAGCGCGAACACCTCGGGGCCGAGATCGCCGAACCCGACCTGGTCGCGACCCCCGACGACACCCGGTTCAGCGACGAGCAGCACGACGCCGCGATGTCCCTGCTCGACCTGCCGCCCGACGCGCCCCGCAGGCTCTCCGGGCTGCTCGCCGAAGCCCGCGCCTGCGGCGACCCCGACCTCGCCTACCTCGTCGCGCTGATCGCCTTCCACGCCGCGTCGCCGCAGATCGGCACCGCCCTGCGGCAGGGCGACCAGACCCTGCTGATCGCCGTCGACGACGGCGCGAAACTCCGAGACCACGAAGTGGGCGGCGCCGACCTGATCATCGGCACCGCCGTGCTGACATCCGTACAGTCCGAGGTGCCCGCATGATTGAAACACCCACCGCGCCCGTGATCACCCCCGCGGACGTCTCCGACGCGGCCCGCCTGGTGTCCTTCGGCCTCCAGCCCAAGCTGCTCCCGGCCCGCGACGGCGAATACACCGGGCTGGTCCGCCGCCACCGCGAGGACCCCGCGTTCGCGCGCCTCGCCGACGCCGTCGCCGCCGGGCTCGGCCTGGTGGTCCTGGAGGTCTCCGCGCGCGCGGGCATGGCCGTGACCGCCGCCGAGGACTCCGTCTTCGCCGTACGGATGAGCGACTACGCCAAGCGCGCGTCCGCGGAGTCCACCGACCGCTTCCTGCACGGCCTGGCACACCTGGCCGTAGCGGCACTCGCGTTCCCGCGCCCCGAAGACCTCGCCGACGACTCCTACGTCGGCCGCCTCAGCGTGCACGGCGTCGACGCCTTCGTCCGGCAGGCCTGCCGCAGACTCGAAGAACGCACCGAGGAGGCCGGGGACAACACCGACCCGGTCGTCGACGCCCCCGGGCTCGAAGCCTCCTGGCGGGTCTACGCCCGCCGCAGCGCCACCGGCGCGACCAAGGACGCCCGCCGCCTCGCGGCCTCCACCACCGGCATCGTCGCCAAGGCCGTCACCTTCCTCGTGGAGTCCGGCTTCCTCCAGCGCGTCGGCGACGAAGGCGGCGGCACCTACCGCACGACCGCCCGCTACCAGCTCCAGGTCCGTGACATGGCCGGCAGCGCGGCCCTGGGTGAACTGCTCGAACTCGGCATCGTCACCGTGTCGGACGGCACGCCCACACTGCTGCCACCAGGCGACGACGACCTCGTCGAGGGCGCCGGACTGCCGTTCTTCGGCGACCACTAACACTCGAATTCCAGGAAGAAGACCATGTACGAGCTGTCCCGGGTCCGGCTGTTCTCCATCGGGCCCGCCGGTGCGCGCTACGCCGACACCGTGCTCGACCTGCGCGGGATCGGCGACGTGGTGTCCGACCCGGCCCCGCGCCAGGTCGAACTGTTCGAACAGGCGCCCACCGGACCGCTGCGCCGCCCCGCGCCCGCCGGCGTGCTGTTCCTGGAGAACGGCGGCGGCAAGTCCGTCCTGCTCAAACTGATCTTCTCGGTCATGCTCCCCGGGCACCGCAACACCCTCGGCGGCGCGAGCTCGGGCGTACTGCGCAAGTTCCTGCTCGCCGAGGACTGCGGGCACGTCGCACTGGAATGGCAGCACGTCAAGACCGGTGAGCTGCTGGTCGTCGGCAAGGTCAGCGAGTGGCGCGGGCGGCAGGTCTCCAACGACCCCCGCAAGTTCCAGGAAGCCTGGTACTCCTTCCGGCCCGGACCAGGTCTGACGCTCGACGGCCTGCCGGTGAAGGTCGGCGACCGCCGCCGCACCATGCGCGGGTTCAAGGACGCCCTGGCCGACATGCACAAGGGCTACCCGGACGTCGACGTCGTCTGGGAGGAGATCCACGAGCGCTGGAACGACCACCTGACCTCACTCGGCCTGGACCCCGAACTCTTCCGCTACCAGCGCGAGATGAACGCCGACGAAGGTGAGGCCGCCGGGCTGTTCGCAGTCAAGAACGACTCCGACTTCACCGACCTGCTGCTGCGGGCGGTCACCGACACCACGGACACCGACGGCCTCGCCGACCTGGTCGACGGGTTCGCCGCCAAGCTGTCCCAACGCTCCGAACTCATGGCCGAACGCAGCTTCGTGGACGGCGCGATCGAACTCCTCGGCCGGGTCGGCGACGCGGCGCACCGCCGCGAACAGGTCAGGGCCGGGCACCGGACGGCCGAGACCGCGGCCCGCGCCCTCGGCGGTCGGCTGACCGCCCGCGCGGACGCCGAGAAGACCAAGGCCGCCGAGCTCGCCGCCCAGGTCGGCTCGGCCGCTGACGCCGTGGACGCCGCCCAGCGCGACCGCGCGCGGGCCGCACTCATCGCGGCTGAGATCACGTACCGCAACGCGAAGACGCGCCTCACCGCCGCGGAGTCGAGTGCCGCGACGCTGAAGAAGGAACTCACCGAGTCCCGCGGCCTGCACGCGGCCTGGCTCGCCACCGAGGCAGTGCTCCGCCACCGGGTCGCCGTGGACCAGTCGGTGCGGGTGTCCACTGCCATCCGTGAGGCCGAGAAGGACGCGGCCCCGGCCCTTGCCGCCCGTCAGGAAGCAGCTTCCGCGCTGGTCCGGGCACTGCACGTCGCCGCCGCGGGCGCTGAAGAACGCGCCGGGACCGAGGAGCACCGGGCCGCCGGACTGCAGGAACGCGGCGGCAACGCCCAGCAGGCCGCGACCCGCGCGGCCACTGAGGCGCAGCGCGCCCGCAGTGAGGCCGTCCACCTGCGGGCCCGGCTCGCGGAAGTCTCCACCGAGCTCGACCAGGCCGTCGGAGCCGGCTGGATCGCCGTGGACGACGATCCACCGCACGCGGCCGCCCGCGCCGCCGACGAGGAGAAGGCCGCCTCCGCGGCCTGGGCGCAGGCCCGTACGGCCGTCGAACAGCTCGCCACCGCCCAGCGCTCGGCCGAAGCCGAGCGCGGCCGGACCGAACTCACCGCCGCCCGCGCCGCCGACAAGCTGGCCGGTGCCGAACACGATCTGGACGTCGTACGGGGCACAGCCGGGCAGTTGCTCACTGAACCCCGGGTCGCGGACCTCCTCAGCGACCTGTCCGGCGACACGTCGGACCCGGCCACCGCCCTCGACCGCAGCGCCGACGCCCTCGAAGGACTGCTCACCGGAGCGGTCGCCGAAGGCGAACGCGCCCTGTTCGACCTGCGCACCCAGGCCGCCGACGACACCCGCATCCTGGCCGCGCTCGGCGACGGCGGGCTCCTGCCCCCCGGCCCCGACGTGCTCGCCGCCGTCGAACTCCTCGGCGAACGCGGCATCCCCGCACTGCCCGGGTGGCGCTACCTCGCCCAGTCGGTCGACGCCGGCCGGCACTCCGCCGTACTGGACGCGCACCCCGAACTCGTCGACGGTGTCATCGTCACCGCGCCCGACCAGATGGACCGGGCCCGCGAAGCCCTCGCCGAAGCGGCACTGCTGCCCAGGTCGGCGGTGGCCGTCGGCACCCCCGGAGCGCTGCTCACCGGCGCCTCCCGGGAAGGTGTCTTCCTCGTCCCGCCGAACCCGGCCATGCACGACGAACGCGCCGCCGACAGTGAGCGCGACATACTGCGCCGCCGCGCGGGGGAGCGGGACGGCACCATCCGCAGCCGCGCGCTGCGCCTGGAGTCCGACCGTACGCTCGCCGGACGCCTTCTGGTGTGGCGCACAGCCAACCCGCGCGAGCGGGTCGCCGACCTCACCCGGGCGGTCTCCGAAGCCACCGACGAGCTGATCGCCGCGCGGAACGCGGCCTCCACGGCCGAGGCAGCCGTCACCGCGACCGAGGCGGCCCGCACGACCGCCGTCGACCTGCGCGACCAGCACATGGACCGGGCTCAGCTGGCCCGCCGCCGCGCCGACACCCTCGCCGGACTCGCCTTCCGGCTGCGCGAACGCGCCGGATGGCGCACGCGCATCCGCGAACTCGACGCCGAAGCCGGCGAACACGAGGGCGCCGCCGAAGCCAACCTGACCCTGGTCCGCGCCGCGGACGAGGACCGCCGGCAGGCCCAGCGCGCCGCCGACGACGCCCGGCGTACCGCCCGCACCCTGCGCGAGGAGCGCTCCGGCATCAGCGGCGGTTCCGAAGAAGTCGGCGACGGTACGGACGAAGCCGCGGCGAAGGCGTCGCTGCCCGCCCGCCGGGAGGCCTACCGCAGCGCGTCCGTGCTCTACGAAAAGGTCGGCGTCGGTGCCGACCTCCGGGCCGAGCAGGCCCGCGCGGAGAGCGAGGAGACCTCCGCGCAGGCCGCCCTCGACCGGCTCACCGCCAAGGTCCGCCGACAGGCCGACGACCTGCTCACCAGCTTCGACGGCGCCGACGGCCCGTCCCGCCTGGCCGCTGGCACCCGGGCCGAGGAGCACGTACGGAATCTGGAGAACCGCCAGGAGACGGCGACCGAACTGCTCGGCCGGCTGCGCGGCGAAGTCGAACGGCACGCCCCCGCGGAGGGCCGCGACGCACACGTCGACCTCCCCGCGGACCGGCTGCCACGCGATGGTGACTGGACCTGCCAGGACAGGGCCCAGGAACTCCTCCGTACGGCCAACGCCGACCACGCGGCGTGCACCGAAGCCGTCGACGCGGCCCGCGACGCCCACACCAGGCTGACCCGCGCGCTCGCCGAGTCCGAAACGGGTGCGGCCGCCTTCGCGGAGATCTCCTTGACGCTGGTCGACACCCTGCCGCCCGGCGAGGACGCCGACGCTCCGGAGCCGGAACCGTTCGACGGCACTGTCGTCGAAGCCCGCGAAGCCGCCATGGCCGTCCGCCGAACGGCCCGCGCCACGGCAACCGAACTGTCCGCCGCCGAAGCATCCGTCCGCGAAGTCGCGGAGGCGCTGGTCAAGCACGCCGGAGCGCCGAAGTTCGAACAGGTCCGGATGCCGGCCCGGCAGCAGATCCGCGAACTCCCGCTGTCCGCGCTGCCCGAGCACGCCGCCGCCTGGGCCACCGCCTTCGCGCCGCGCCTGCGCGTCCTCACCGACGAACTCGACCAGATCGAACGCAACCGCGGCAGCATCATCGACCGCATGCGCGGCATGGTGGAGTCCTCACTCGCCACCCTGCGCGCGGCACAGCGGCTGTCCAGGCTCCCCGAGGATCTCGGCGAGTGGTCCGGCCAGGAGTTCCTCCGCATCCGCTTCGACGACCCCGACGCGGCCGGACTCGTCGAACGACTCGGCCTGGTCATCGATGACGCCACCGCGGTCACCGGACGTAAGCAGCAGGTCAAACGCGACGGAGTCTCCTTGCTCCTGCGCGCAGTCGCCGCCGCCATGGAACCGCGTGGCGTCCAGGTGGAGATCCTCAAGCCCGACTCGGTGCTCCGCGCCGAACGTGTGCCCGTCGGACAGATGTCCGACGTGTTCTCCGGCGGCCAGTTGCTCACCGCCGCCATCGCGCTGTACTGCACGATGGCCGCGCTGCGCAGCAACGACCGCGGCCAGGCCGAGCGCGGCCACGCGGGCACGCTGTTCCTGGACAACCCGATCGGCCGTGCCAACGCGTCCTACCTGCTCGAACTCCAGCGGGCCGTGGCCGACGCGCTCGGAGTGCAACTGATGTACACCACGGGCCTGTTCGACACGACGGCCCTCGCCGAGTTCCCGCTGGTCGTGCGCCTGCGCAACGACGCGGACCTGCGCGCCGGGCTGAAGTACATCTCGGTGGAGGAGCACCTGCGCCCCGGGCTGCCGGTGGCGGACCCGGAGATCCCCGAGGGGCTGGGGCGGATCCACGCGACGCGGGTGTTCCGCCAGCCGGCGGGCGCTGTCGAGGAGGTCCCGGTCCAGAGCCGTCCGGGTGTGAGTGTGCCGTAGAAGACTCACCTGTCCGACAGCGACCGTTTCGCCTGGACTGCGGCGATGACCCTGTGCGGGGTGAACGGGACGCCGCCGTGTCCCAAGCCGGAGCAACTGGCTGAACTGACCCGCGATGTACGTGAGTACCGGGCCGGTGTGCGGGAGATCTCGCAGACCCCGCGTAGCCGGGCGGATCAGGACTGAGCCCGGTTTGCCGGGATCGCGACGACCGGGCTTGGCGGTCTTCCAGTGAAGGGGATCACCGTCCCGGTCAGCGGGACCTTTGTGTGCGCGGGGCTAGGAGCAGCTTCCCCGTAGTGCTCCGTCCCTCCAGTAAACGGTGGGCCTCCGCAGCCTCCGCGAGCGGGAAGACCCGTACAGCAGGCGGTTTCAACCACCCCTCCCGTACGCCGTCCCACACCGCGTCGGCCTTCCGCAGCACCTCGGCCCGGGTCCGGAGGAAGTTGACCATGAAGCCGCCCCGGACCGAAACGGACCTGGCCATCAGTTCGAGCGGACTGAACGGCGCAGGCGGGCCCCCGGCCTGGCCGAACACACAGATGGTGCCGCGCGTGCGGACCGCCGCCAGATCGCCGCGGAAGGTCGAGCCGATGCCGTCGACGATGTAGTCGGCGCCCCGTCCGCCGGTCAGCCGCAGCGTTTCCTCCACGAAGTCCGTCCGGTTGCGCACGATGACGTGGTCGGCTCCGGACGCCAGAGCCACCGGGGCCTTCGCGTCAGCCGACACGGACCCGATCACCGTGGCCCCGCGTCGTTTGAGCCACTGCACGGTCAGCGAGCCGGTGCCCCCGGCGGCGGCGTGGACCAGGACCGTCACGCCCGGACCGACGTCGGCGATGTCGTGGGTGAGATAGTGCGCGGTCAGTCCCTGCAGGGTGATCGTCGCGGCCTGCTCCAGGGAGATGTCACCGGGCAGCGGGAGGAGCTGCGCGTCGGGAACGCACACGAATTCCGCGTACGAGCCCAGTGCCGCGGCCCCGCGCACCGGCGCCCAGGTCACCCGCCGGCCGTCGGCCGTTTCACCCGCGCCCTCCAGCCCCGGCACGGCGGGCAGCGGGATCTTCAGCTCCCCGCGCCGCAGTGCCACGTCCGCGAAGTTGACCCCGGCGCGGGTGACCCGGACCAGGGTTTCGCCGGGACCCGGCGCCGGCACGGGCGCTTCACCCGGTTGCAGCGCGCACGGCCCCCCGGCCGCCGGGACCCGGACCACGCGCATCGTTTCCGTCATGCGGCACCGCCGGTGCCGGGCTCCGCCACGGTCACGGTCGTCCGCACCGGGGTGCGTAACGACTCGAACGTTTGGGCGATCTTCTCGGCGGGCAGGCCGCCCTTGCGCATGACGTCGGCGCGCATCGTGTGACCCCCTGATCGACAACCGCGGTGTCGACCGAACCAGGAAAGTCCGGGAAGAACAAGGGCAGGGGGACAGCAGGTGGACAACTCGACGTTTGTTGCCTACACGTTTCAGGCTGTTATCCGTATGCTGGAAGTAATACCGAAACGATTCCGTACACCTGACGTACGTCTGACATACAGCTTTGAGGTGTCCCATGACGTCCACCGCCACCGAGCCGCTCCAGGCAGCCCGTCGCTGCCGCCTGACCAAGGAACGCGAGGGTGAGCTCTTCGAAGCCGTGCTCGGGCTCGTGCGCGAGGTCGGCTACGAGGCGATGACCATGGACGCGGTGGCCGCCCGCGCGCACTCCAGCAAGGCCACCCTCTACCGGCAGTGGGGCGGCAAGCCGTGCCTGGTCGCGGCGGCGATGCACCGCCACAAGCTGAGCACAATCCCGATTCCGGACACCGGCACGCTGCGCGGCGACCTGCTCGAACACGCTGCCGTGATGATCAACGGGTGCGACCGGGACACCGCCCTGGTGGCGGGGCTCGCGCACGCGATCCTGTCCGACCCGGACCTCTCGGCGGCGGTCCGCGAGCTGGTGATCGCCCCGGCGCAGGCGGTGTTCGCCGAGATCATCGGGCGCGCTGTGCAGCGCGGCGAGATCCCGGCGGACCCGCCGGCGGCGGCGTTCTGCCCGCAGGCGATGGTGGGCCTGGCCCTGATGCGTGACCTGCACGACGGTGTTCCTGCGGACTTGGAGTACCTCACCCGCGCGGTGGACACGGTGATCCTCCCGGCGCTGCGCGGCCCGGGCGCTCAGGGCTGAGTCGGCACAGCTCACATGTGCGCGGCCGGACCGGCCTCCGGGTCCGCCTGGAGCAGCCCCGGCCGGTACAGGAACCACGAGATCACCGCGCCGACCGCGAAGAACCCGGCCGACCACCAGTACGCCGTCGCGTAGCTCTCGATCTGGGACTGCGCCTTCAGCAGGTCGGTCGCCTCCTTGCCCGCCAGGAAATCGCCCGCGGCACTCGCGGCCAGCGTGCTGAGCAGCGCCAGGCCGATCGAGCCGCCGACTTGCTGTGTCGTGTTGACGGTCGCCGAGGCGACACCGGAGTCCTCGGGGTTCACGCCCATCGTGGCGACGTTCATGCCCGGAGCGATGATGAGTCCCATTCCCAGCCCGGTGACGATCAGCGGCAGCAGGATGTCCGCCGCGTAACCGCTGTCCAGGCCGAGCCGGGTCAGCAGCACCATGCCGGTGAAGCCGAGCACCATGCCCACGGCCAGGAACGACGCCGCGCGGTTGCGGTCGGCCAGGACCCGCAGCGGCAGCAGCGGATGAGCGGCGCGGCGTTGCATGCGCACGAACAGCACAAGGAGGAGTGCGCCGGTCAGCAGGAAGCCCCACGTGGTGAAGTCGCCCCAGTGGGCCTTGTTCTCCCCGGGGTCGGGCTCGGCGTTGGAGAAGCCGAACACCAGGAGGAACAGACTGAGCGACACCACCACCGTGCCGGGGATGTCGAGCCTGGGACGGTGGACGTCCCGGTGGTGGACGAGGAACATCAGCGCACCGGCCAGCGCCACGGCGGCGATGATCAGGTTGACGTAGAGCGTCCAGCGCCAGTTGAGGTGCTCGGTGAGCAGTCCGCCGAGCAGCAGGCCCACAGCGCCACCGGAGCCGGCCACCGCGCCGTAGATGCCGAACGCCTTGTTGCGCTCGCCCGGCTCGGTGAACGTCGTGGTCAGCAGGGACAACGCGGCCGGAGCGAGCATGGCCGCGAAGATGCCCTGCAGCGCGCGGGCGGTCACCAAAATCGCGAAGTTCGGGGCCGCGCCGCCGAGCGCGGAGACGACCGCGAAGCCGACGATGCCGACGATGAACACCGGCTTACGGCCGAAGAGGTCCGCGATCCGTCCGCCCAGG
This sequence comes from Kitasatospora sp. UYEF31, assembly GCF_057291755.1. Lineage (NCBI taxonomy): Bacteria > Bacillati > Actinomycetota > Actinomycetes > Kitasatosporales > Streptomycetaceae > Kitasatospora > Kitasatospora sp. UYEF31. The sequence continues at coordinate 146,506 of NZ_JBXAWK010000002.1, read as the reverse complement.
AGCAGCCGGCGGTGCGCGCCGGGTCGGGCTTGACTCCGCGCCGCGTCGAGCAGGACCGCGCACCGCGCCGCACATGACTGAGCGCCGCGTCGACCACGCTCGGAATGCTGTGGTTGGAGATCAGTCCACAGCATTCCGAACAGGATCGACGCGGCGCCGGCCCGCCCCTACATGTGCACAGCCGCCGGAGCCTCCGGGTCCACCTCCGGCGCCCCGCTCCGGAACAGCGCCCCACTCAGCACCATCCCGACCAGGAAGAACCCGGCCGCCCACCAGAACGCCGTCGTGTAGCTGTCCATCTGCGCCTGTGCCAGCAACTGTGCCGAGGGTGCCTTCCCGCTCAGCGCGTCCGTCGCGGCCGCAGACGCCATGGTGCTCAGCAGCGCCACCCCGATCGAGCCGCCGACCTGCTGCGCCGTGTTGACCGCGGCCGAGGCGACACCCGCGTCGTCGGTACGGATGCCGTAGATCGCCGTGCTCATCGACGGCGCGATGATCAGGCCCATGCCGAACCCGGTGATGATCAGACCGGGGAGTACGGCCGACACGTAGGCGCTGTCGACCTCAAGCCGGGTGAACAGCAGCATCCCGGCCAGGCCGAGTGCCATACCGACGGTCACCAGCGGGCGCGGGCCGACGCGCGGCAGTAGCGAACTGGTGGACAGCGTCGCGGAGACCATCAGCGCGCCGATCATCGGCAGGAACGCCAGACCGGTCTTGACCGGCGAGTAGTGCAGGGTGAGCTGCAGGTAGTAGACGAGGAACAGGAACATCGCGAACATTCCCGCGCCGGAGACCAGCATGGCCAGGAAGGACGCCCCGCGGTTGCGGTCGAGCAGCACCCGCAGCGGCAGCAGCGGGTTCGCGCTCCTGGACTGGATCGTGAAGAACGCGATGAGCAGCAGCACACCGGCGAGCAGGGATCCCCACGTGCCGGCCGAACTCCACGAATTCGTCTCGGCGTTGGAGAACCCGTACACGATTCCGAACAGACCGGCCGTCACGGTGACCGTGCCGGGGATGTCGAGCTTCGGGCGTACGTGCGCCTTGTCGTGCGTCAGGAGCAGGAACCCGCCGACCATGGCGATCACCGCGAACACCAGGTTCACGTACAGCGTCCAGCGCCAGTTGAGGTGCTCGGTCAGTACACCGCCGAGCAGCAGGCCGACGGCGCCGCCGGCACCGGCGACCGCACCGAACACACCGAACGCCTTACCGCGCTCAGCCGGGTCGGTGAAAGTGGTGGCGAGCAGGGACAGCACGGCGGGCGCGAGCAGCGCGCCGAACAGGCCCTGCAGGGCACGGGCGAAGACCAGGACTTCGAAGTTGCCGGCCGCGCCACCGAGCGCGGACGCCAGCGCGAAACCGGCCAGGCCGACGAGGAATACCCGCTTGCGGCCGAAGAGGTCGCCGATCTTGCCGCCGAGCAGCAGCAGGCTGCCGAAGGCCAGGGCGTACGCGGTGACGATCCACTGCCGGCTCTCATTGGAGAAGCCGAGGTCCTGCTGCGCGGCGGGGAGCGCGATGTTCACGATGGTCGAGTCGAGCACGACCATGAGCTGGGCGACCGCGATGACCACCAGGATCCACCAGCGGCGGGCGTGCTGTCGGGAGTGGGCGGTTTCGCCCGGGGGCTCTTTGCGGAGGTTCGGGGCTTCGATCATGGTTTCGGACACGGGGCGGCTCCTGGCGGAGTGAGGTGTGGTGCGGGCGCGGCGGCAGGGGACGGCAGCGATGCAGAACGAAACGGTTTCGTACTCGTATGCGTCCTACTGTAGACCAGCGAAACGTTTCCGTTTCGATAGGGGTGGGTGACTCTTGAGGCTTCATGGGCGATACGAACATCAGGCAGCACAGGGAATGAGTAGTTTCACGTCACATGTGGCATCTTTTCTGGCATGCGTGCACAAGATCTTTCACCCGCCCGAAGATGCCGGTGGGCCACCGCCTTGGCCGTCGTGACCGTGCTGCTCGCGGCGAGTGGCTGCGGCGCGCGTAGCGAGATCAAGAGTGGCGACTCCGCCGTGGGCATGCGGGTCGCGGTGGTCTCCCACTCCAAGCCGGGTGACGCCTTCTGGGACATCGTGAAGAACGGCGCAGAGAGCGCGGGCCGCGACCTGGGTGTCGAGGTCAACTACCGCGGCGACCCGGAGCCGGACAAGCAGGCCCAACTGGTCGAAGCGGCCATCGCCCAGAAGATGGACGGCATTGTTGTCACCCTCGCTAACCCGGATGCGATGAAAGAGCCCCTCGAACAGGCAGCCAAGGCGAAGATCCCCGTCGTCACCATCAACTCGGGACAGGAGTTCTCGGCCGCGCTCAAGGCGATCACCCACGTCGGCCAGGACGAGTTCGTCGCGGGCAGGGCCGCAGGTGAGCGGATGAAGGCCGAAGGCGTCAAACGGATGATCTGTGTCATCCACGAAGCGGGGAACATCAGCCTCGAACAGCGCTGCGCCGGAGCCGCCGAGGGGCTGGGCGGCAGCAGCCAGAACCTCCAGACCGACGTGTCCGACGTCGCCGGTGCCGCCAACACGATCGCCGCCAAGCTCGAACAGGACCGTACGGTCGACGGTGTCCTGTCCCTCACCCAGGGAATGGCGACCGCGGCCCTCGAAGCAGCCAAGAACACCGGTTCGAAGGCGAAACTCGGCACCTTCGACCTCTCCGACGACATCGTGGCGGCGGTCAAGGACGGCCGGGTGGTGTTCGCCGTCGACCAGCAGCCCTACCTCCAGGGCTACCTGCCGATCACGTTCCTGCGCCTGTACAAGACCAACGCGAACACCGTCGGCGGCGGGAAACCCGTCCTGACAGGACCTGCGCTCATCACCAAGGACAACGTGGACCGGGTCGCCCGGCTGGCCTCCCAGGGGACCCGATGACAATGACAGCGGTCAGCGACGAACGAGTCGCCCGTACGGGATTGTTCCGTCGTCTCCTCCTGCGCCCCGAGCTCGGCTCAGTCCTCGGCGCAGTGCTCGTCTTCGTGTTCTTCTCCGTCATCACCGACGTGTTCTTCACCGTCAACGGCGTCGCCAACTGGCTCGACCCGGCCTCCACGCTGGGCATCATGGCCATCGCGGTCGGCCTGCTGATGATCGGCGGGGAGTTCGACCTGTCCGCCGGTGTCATGACCGGGACGGCCGGTCTCACCACGGCGATCCTCGCGACCCACTACGGGCTGAACGTCTGGCTCGCGCTGGGCCTGTCCCTGGTGTTCGCGCTGTCCATCGGACTGCTCAACGGACTGCTCGTCGTGCACACCAAACTGCCCAGTTTCATCATCACGCTCGGCACGTTCCTGATGCTCCAGGGCGTCAACCTCGGTGTGACGAAGTACCTCACGGGCACCGTGCAGGTCGGCAAGGTGCGTGAAGCCGACGGCTTCGAGTCGGCCAGGAAGCTCTTCTCCTCCACCGTCGGGATCGGCGGCGCCCCGTTCCGGGTGTCGATCGTCTGGTGGATCGTCCTGGCAGTGGTCGCGACGTACCTGCTCACCCGCACCCGGGCCGGGAACTGGATCTACGCGGTCGGCGGCAACGACCAGGCGGCCCGCAGTGTCGGTGTCCCTGTCGTACGCACGAAGGTAGGCCTGTTCATGGGCACCGCGGCCGCGGCCTGGCTGGTCGGCACGATGCAACTGCTGCGCCTCGGCTCGGTGCAGGCCAACAACGGGGTCGGCCAGGAGTTCACCTACATCATCGCCGCGGTGATCGGCGGCTGTCTGCTCACCGGCGGCTACGGCACCGCGGTCGGCGCCGCGATCGGCGCGCTGATCTTCGGCATGGCGGAGAAGGGCATCGTCTACGCCGGCTGGGAGAGCGACTGGTTCAAGTTCTTCCTCGGCGCGATGCTGCTGATGGCCGCGCTGACCAATACGTACATCCGCAAACTGGCGGGAGACAGACGATGAGCGACCCGCTGCTCGAACTACGCGGCATCTCCAAGCACTTCGGCTCGGTCATCGCCCTGTCCGACGTGTCCACCGAAGTCGGCGCGGGCGAGGTCACCTGCGTGCTCGGCGACAACGGCGCCGGAAAGTCCACCTTCATCAAGACCATCGCCGGGGTGTACACCCACGACAGCGGCGAATACTTGATCGACGGCAAACCCGTCACCATGGCCAACCCGCGCCAGGCCCTGGACGCCGGGATCGCCACCGTGTTCCAGGACCTGGCGATGGTCCCGCTGATGTCCATCTGGCGGAACTTCTTCCTCGGCTCCGAACCGACCGTCGGCCGCGGCCCGTTCAAGCGGGTGGACGTGCAGTTCTGCAAGGACACCGCACGGTCCGAACTCGCCAGGATGGGCATCGACATCCGCGACGCCGACCAGCCCGTCGGCCAGCTCTCCGGCGGCGAACGCCAGTCCGTGGCCATCGCCCGCGCCGTGTATTTCGGCGCCCGGGTGCTGGTCCTCGACGAACCGACCTCGGCCCTGGGCGTCAAACAGGCCGGGATGGTCCTGCGCTACATCGCCCAGGCCCGCGACCGGGGCCTGGGTGTCGTGTTCATCACCCACAACCCCCACCACGCCTATCCCGTGGGCGACCGCTTCATGGTCCTCAACCGGGGCCGCTCACTGGGCAACTTCACCAAGCACGACATCAGCCGGGAAGACCTGACCGTCCTGATGGCCGGGGGAGCGGAGCTCGACCAGCTCGCCCACGAGCTGGAAAGGCCAGTCGTCCGGTGAACTGTCACGCGACGACCTCCCCGCGGTAGGTCCGGTGGAGAAAAGTCCGGTCGTACGGTGAACCCGGACGCGACGGCCCCCACCCGTTGGTTCCGGGAGGGGGCCGTCGCAGCCTGTCTGCCTACTTCTTCCAGCGGTTCCGCAGCCAGCCGCTCAGCCACGACTGCTTCTCCGGCTGCTTCACCGGCGGCGGGACCTCCCGTGCCGTGTCCCGCACCTCCGCGGTGCAGCACGCCGAGGACGCCGGCCTGAGTGCGGGCCGGTCCTGTGTGCCGCAGCAGGAGGACCCCGGTTCGCCGGCGGGCGACTCCTTCACCGGCCGCTGCTTCCCGGGTGCGGCACTGTCGGCCTCGAAGTACTTGTCGACGTCGAAGGTGTTGTCGGCTTCGACGGTCTTGACGGCTTCAACCGCCCTGACCGCTTCAGGAGACGTGACGGACGCGACCGCCTGGAACGTCCCGACGGACCCGGCGGACGCGACAGCTTGGAACGTCCCGGCAGTCTCCACGGCCTGCACGGCCTGCACGGCCTGCACGGCCTGCACGGCCTCGAAGGCCGCCGGAGCCTCGGCGACTCCGGCGGCCTCCGCGGCCACGGCCAGCTCCGGCACTGTGACGTGGCGCGGCCCGGGGATGACCACGATCTCCTCCTGCGCCCGCCACGCCGCGGCGACGTCGACGGTGGCGAACACCAGCCGCCGCTCATCGTCCGCGGACAGCCGCCCGTCCTCAGCGCACCGCTCCCCGCGGACCGCCGCCACGGCCTTGCGCAGTTCCGTCTCGGCCGCCGACGGGTCAAGGACCGGCACGTTGTACAGCCGGGCGGCCGGGACCTCCTGGTCCAGGCCGTCGAACGGCACGATCACGAGCCGTGTCGTCTTCGACGCCTGCTTGCCGAGCACCGCTCCGTGCCGCTCGGCCCAGGCGGCCAGCTCCCGTACCTCCGGGTCGTCGCCCACCGCCACCACCCGCCAGCCCTTCAACTCACGGGTCACCGCCGGCAGGTCGGACACCGTGTACCTGGCGTCCAGGTCCTCGGCGAGGTTGTGCAGGGTCTTGAGCTCCGCCAGCGTCGGGTCCGGGGCGAGCCGGTCCCGGGCGGCCCGGACCAGCTGGGCGTGCAGCAGCCGGATCGTGGCCTGGTCGAACCCGGCCCGCGTCGCGTGCGCGCTGAGCACGGCCGCAGCGGTGCCGGTGACCCTCCCCGCCGCCGCGACCTGGGCCAGCTCGGCCCGGTAACGCTCGGCGGCGGGACCGTCGAACGCGGTCCGGGCGGCGGTGGCCGGGAGTGTCCGGACCATGTTCGCGATCCAGCCGTCCCCGCCCTTGCGCAGGGCGAGTGCGCGCGGACGCACCCGCTGCGCTTCCGGACGCTGGGGGAGGAGGTCCCCGTCCAGCGGCGTGACCGGCAGGGTCAGCGACGCGTGACTGTGGAAGGCGGTCAGAATCCGGGCGCACGTACGGGCGTCCGGCAGTGCCGCGGCGGTGCAGTCGGGCTGTACGCCGCCGTTGACCGCGCGGGCGACCGTCGCCAGGTCCCAGGCCCGCAGGTCGAGCTGCGCCTTCGCCAGGGTCTGGATGTCCACGCAGGTCACGGCCGTGCCGGCGATCCCCAGACGGGCGAGTTCGGCGGTCAGGAACATATCGGTGTGCACGGCGTCGTGGCAGACCACGACGGTGCCGCGCAGCAGGCGGAGGAAGGTGCCGGCGACATCGGCGAAGACGGGTGCCTGCCACACGTCGGCGTCGGTGATGCCGTGGTCGTCGGCGCCGTCGAGGTGACGTCCGGGGTTGAGGAGGGTGGAGAACTCCTCGATGACCGTTCCGTCGGGGTCGAACCGCACGGCGGCGATCTCGCACACGCGTGCACCCTCGGCCGGATCGGGGCCGGTCGTGTGCAGGGCGAGGGCGGTGTACTCGAAGTCGCGCGGGTCGACTCCGTCGCGGCTGCGGGTGGGCTGGGCGACGTTGAGCATGGTGGCGCTGCCTTTCTCGCTGGTACACGCGATGCTAGGCACAAGATCCACGCCAAGTGGCCGCATGCTAACGGGGTGTGTCCCACTGTCAACCGGATGGCGGCGCGCACTCGGCCGGACGGGGGACGGTGCGGTTGTACGAATCACACCCAGCAGGGCGTAAACGGGCGCAATCACAACCAACAGGATCTATGCCCTAGTCTGACTCGTCGCATCATGCGATGAAAGGTTCAGATACGTGAGCAGCACCATCGACGCCCGACCGGCGTCACCGGCGGAAGAGGCCGGTGCCCCCACCCCGGGCGACCACTCCTTCTTCGGCCACCCCCGCGGTCTCGCCACCCTCTTCAGCACAGAGATGTGGGAGCGGTTCTCGTACTACGGGATGCGCGCCATCCTCGTGCTCTACCTGGCGAAGTTCTACACGGACTCCGGGATGGCCGAGAAGAGCGCCGACACCCAGGCCGCGAGCGTCCTCGCGGTCTACGTGGCGCTGGTCTACATGATGCCGCTCGTCGGCGGCTGGGTCGCCGACCGACTGTGGGGCGCGTTCAGCACCGTCTTCACCGGTGGCATCGTCATCACCGCAGGTCATTTCGTCCTCGCGTTCCCGTGGGAGGGCTCCTTCTACGCGGGCCTGGGCCTGCTCGCCGTCGGCACCGGCTTCCTCAAGTCGAACATCTCGGCCATGGTCGGCCACCTGTACTCACCTGAGGACTCCCGCCGCGACGCCGGCTTCGCGCTCTTCTACATGGGTATCAACGCGGGCTCGCTGATCGGCCAGCTCATCGTCGGCTACGTCGGCGAGACCAAGGGGATGTACCACCTCGGCTTCGCCCTGGCCGGCTTCGTCATGGTGATCGGCCTGGTCCAGTACCGCCTGGGTCGCAGGAACTTCGCCGCCGCGAGTCTGACCCCGGTCAACCCCATCGACGCCGCCGGGCGTCGCAAGGCCTTCGGGCGCGCGGGCGCGGGTCTCGCGGTCATCGTGCTGCTGATCGTCCTCGACGTGGCGCTGGGCACGTTCACGGTGGACCACATCGTCAACGCGATCACGTTCATCGGCGTCGCGCTGCCGGTCGCCTACTTCACCATGATGCTGCGCAGCGAGCGGACCACGCAGCCCGAGCGGCGCAAGGTCCGCGCGTTCGTCTGGTTCTTCATCGGTGCCTCGCTGTTCTGGCTGATCTTCGACCAGGCGGCGTCCACACTCACGCTGTTCGCCAACGAGAAGGCCGACCGGCACCTGTTCGGCTGGGAGATCCCGTCCAGCTGGCTGCAGTCAGCCAACCCGGCGTTCATCGTGCTGCTGGCCCCCCTGGTGGCGGCGTTCTGGCTCAAGCTGGGCCGGCGCCAGCCGTCGACGGTGGCGAAGTTCGGCTACTCGCTGCTTCTGGTGGGCTGCTCGTTCCTGGTCCTGGCCCTGGTGGGCAGGAACGCCGACGAGACCCACCAGATCGTCTTCTGGTGGCTGATCCTCGTCTACCTGATCCAGACGGTGGCCGAGCTGCACCTGAGCCCGGTGGGCCTGTCGGTGGCCACCAAGCTGGCCCCGGCCGCGTTCTCCAGCCAGATGATGGGTGTCTGGTTCCTGGCCACCGCGACCGGCAACGCCGTGGGCGCGCAGGTCGTCAAGCTCCAGGAGTGGGGCACGATGACCTACTACGGCGTCCAGGGTGCCGCGGCCGTGCTGTGCGGCCTGGCCTTCTTCCTCGGTGCCCCGAAGATCAAGGCGATGATGGGCGACGTCAGGTAGCCCCTGAGAGCTTCTGCGCGACGGCCGTCCCGGTACTCCCGGGGCGGCCGTCGCCGGTTACAGCCCCTTCTCCGCGGGGCCGGAGTGCGCCGACTCGACGTCAGCCCCCGACTCCTGCTAACGTTCATCTCGTTGCAGTTGTAGTTCGCATAGTCTCTGAATGCGCCGTAGAGCTTCCAACTACTGGCGCATTTTCTGTTTCGGAGTCAATCCGGAATGAGGGCGATCGACGCGGTGACGCTCGGGCCTGCGAGGTGTAGGTCCGTAATCATCCTCATGAAGGAGATAAACATGGCTACCGGTACCGTCAAGTGGTTCAACTCGGAAAAGGGCTTCGGATTCATCGCGCAGGACGGTGGCGGCGACGACGTCTTCGCTCACTTCTCCGCGATCCAGTCCACCGGCTTCCGTGAGCTCGTTGAGGGCCAGGCAGTTGAGTTCGACGTCGTGCAGGGCCAGAAGGGTCTGCAGGCCGAGAACATTCGCGGTCTCTGAGCTTACGCTTAGAACTTCCTGACACCGCGCTTCAGGGCGCAGTCAGAACTCCGGTCGGGGTCCACATCCTTGTGGTGTGGGCTCCGACCGTGTGTCGTAGAGCGAGCCACCGCTCCGACCGGATAAACGAATAAGGCCGGCCTTCCGCCCCGTACAACCGGGGCAAGCAGCAACAGGAAACCGCGGGCCCTTCGCGTATCGCACGCCCGATGGACGTGGCGCTAACACATCGCATCGGTCCGCAGACATCCTGTTGTCGGCTCCGCAGTTCCCTTGGCTTCGCCATGGCTGCGTGCCGCCTGTTTCGGAAGGCACTCCTTGAACAACTCTTCCTCTTCCAACGCCGGCCCCCGTCGCCGTCGTCCCGCCGGTACCAACACCGGTGCCGCACAGCGCCCCCGCCGTGGTGGCAGCAGCAGCAGCGCAGGCCGTGGCTCACGCCCGATGCCGCCCGCCGCGCCCACCGAGTTCGTGATCGAGCAGAAGACCCCGTCACTTCCGCCGGTGGAGACCTTCGCCGAGCTGAACATGCCGCTGCCGCTGCTCAAGGCGCTGACCTCGGCCGGCGTCACCGCGCCGTTCCCGATCCAGTCCGCGACGCTGCCCGACTCGATCGCCGGGCGCGACGTGCTCGGCCGCGGCCGTACCGGCTCCGGCAAGACCCTCGCCTTCGGCCTGCCGATCGTGCTCCGCACGGCCGGCAAGACGGCGCAGCCCAAGCAGCCGCTCGCGCTGATCCTGGTCCCCACCCGTGAGCTGGCCCAGCAGGTCAGCGAAGCGATCATGCCGTACGCCCGGGCTATGCGCCTGAAGACGGCCACGGTCGTCGGTGGCATGTCCATCCAGCGCCAGATCATCGCCCTGCGTCAGGGCGCGGAGATCCTGGTGGCCACCCCCGGCCGCCTGCACGACCTGATCGAGCGTCGCACCGCCGACCTCTCGCAGGTCGAGATCACCGTCCTCGACGAGGCCGACCAGATGGCCGACATGGGCTTCCTGCCCCAGGTCACCAAGCTGCTCGACCAGGTCAAGCCGGACGGGCAGCGGATGCTCTTCTCGGCCACCCTGGACCGCGGTGTGGACCGTCTGGTCCGCCGCTTCCTGGTCGACCCGGTCACGCACTCCGTCGACCCGCACGCGGCCACCATCAGCACGATGGAGCACCACGTGCTCCACGTCGACATCGGCACCAAGCAGGACGTCGCGACGGAGATCGCCGCCCGCGACGGCCGCGTCATCATGTTCGTCGACACCAAGCGCGGTGCCGACAAGCTGACCAAGCACCTGCTGTCCCGCGGCGTGCACGCCTCGGCGCTCCATGGTGGCAAGTCGCAACCGCAGCGCACCCGCACCCTGGACCAGTTCAAGTCGGGCAAGGTCACCGCGCTCATCGCCACGAACGTGGCGGCCCGCGGTATCCACATCGACGGCCTGGACCTGGTCGTCAACGTGGACGCGCCGTCCGATCCCAAGGACTACCTGCACCGCGGTGGCCGTACGGCCCGCGCCGGTGAGTCCGGCAGTGTCGTCACCCTGGTGCTGCCGTCGCAGCGCCGCGAGATGACCCGCCTGATGTCCGCCGCGGGTGTCGAGCACCAGGCGGCCAAGGTCGTCCCCGGTGACGAGACCCTGATCAAGGTCACCGGCGCGCGTGCGCCGTCCGGCATCCCGGTCACGGTCCGCGCCCCCGAGTCGGACGTCGCGCGCAGCCCCCGCCCGCGCCGCGGCGCCCCGGCCGGCGGTTCGTCGTCGACCGGCCGTCCGCGTACGCCCCGCCCGGCAGTCGACCGCCCCAAGCGGGTCAGCCTGGACGGCACCGACCCGAACGCGGCTGGTTACGTCAACCGCCGCGGCCGTCGTCCCGAGAACCGTCGCCCCAGCGCGGTCTGACGCACAGCACACTGATCAAAGGAGCGGCCCCGGACCCCACGGTCCGGGGCCGCTCCCGTTTCCCGGGCAGGCGGCACGCCTCCACCGCTGGGCTTTCGCCGGGCACGGCAGATAACGTCGTACGGGACACACCCAGGCAAGAGCGACCGCAGACGGTGCCGGACATGCCCCGCAACCGGTCGTTCCCCGGCACAAACCGGAAGGCGGACCCCTCCCATGCCCGACCAGTCGACTCTGACCGACCACGCGGGGACGATCAGGGAACTGGCCTCCCGCTGGCTGGACCGCCTGCTGTCCGACCCGGCGGTACGCAGCGCGGGCGGCGACGTGGTCTGCTCCCCGGCCGGTCTGTGGCTCGCGCTGTCGGCCCTCGCGGTCGGTGCCGACGGGGAGACCGCTGACGAACTGGCCGACCTGCTCGGCGTCGCGACGCCCGAAGCGGCGGAGATCGTCGCCACCGCGGTCCGGGCCGTCGCAGCCACCGACGACCTCGGGGTCGCCACCGGCGTCTTCGCCTCGGTTCCGGTCCACGATGGATACCGCGCGTTGTTGCCCGGCGTCTCGTTCGCCCCACTCGACGACCCCGCCGCGATCAACACATGGGTGAGTGAAGCCACCGGGGGCCTGATCGACCGGCTTCCGGTCGCCCCGGGCCCCGACGTCCTGCTGATGCTGGTCAACGCACTCGCCCTGAAAGCGGCCTGGGCAGACCCCTTCGACCCGGACCAGACCGGACCGCACCCCTTCACCCCCGCCACCGGGCCCGCGGCCGACGTCCCGATGATGATGCGCACGGTCCCCACCTCCGACGTGTGGACCGTCGGCTACCGCGACGGCGCGGTCACCGTCGTCGAACTGCCGTGCGCCGGGGACAACCCGGCCCGCGTCCGCTTCGCCCTGGGCACGCAATCAGCCCCGCCGGCCCCCGTCATGGCCGCCGCGTGGGGCCCGCGCCACCTCGGCGAGCCCGTGCGGGCACCCGAGGTCATCCTGCGCCTGCCCCGCTTCAGCCTCCGTACGGCCGTCGACCTCACGGGACACCTCCAATCCCTCGGCGTCCACCGGGCGCTGACCGACAAGGCCGAATTCGACCTCGTCTCCCCGGTGCCGCTGCACCTCGGCCAGGTGGTCCAGGAGGCGCTGATCCGCGTCCGCGAGGAGGGCGTCGAGGCGGCGGCGGTCACCCAGGCGATGATGCTCACCCGGGTGATGCCCGCGGCCGAGCCGCTGGAAGTCACCTTCGACCGCCCGTTCGCGTGCGCGGTGATGGACGCGAGCGGCACGGTCCCGCTGTTCAGCGCCTACCAGGCGGGCGTCCCAGCGGTCTGACACCTCTTCAGGAGCCCTCGATATCCGGCGTCCCGGGTGATACTCCTAGGTCACCGGAGTCCGATCCCGTACGGAGGCCAAAATGAGCGCGACCATACCCGCCCGCTACGGCATCACGGTGCCCCTGGGCGCCCCGCTGGCCGAACACCCCCGGATGATCCGGGAGTTGGCCGCCGCCGGATACACCGACATCTGGTCCGCCGAAGTCGACCAGTACGACGGGTTCACTCCGCTGACCATCGCCGCACTCGCCGATCCCGGTGTGCGGCTCGGCACCGCCATCGTCTCGCCCTACACCCGGGGCCCGGCCACCTTGGCGATGAGCGCCGCGGCACTCGCCGACCTCGCCCCCGGCCGCTTCGCCCTGGGGGTCGGCGCGGGCTCCGCTGCCATCGTCGAAGCCTGGAACGGGGTCGCGTTCGACCAGCCCTACCAGCGCGTGCGGGACACCGTGCGGTTCCTCAAGAGCGCCTTGGCCGGTGAGAAGGTCACCGAGGACTACGAGACCTTTTCCGTACGCGGATTCAAGCTCGCGACGCCGCCGCGGACACCCCCGCCGGTGTACGTGGCCGCGCTGCGTCCCGGGATGCTGCGGCTCGCCGGTCGGGAGGCCGACGGGGCGATCCTCAACTGGCTGTCCGCTGAGGATGTGAAACAGGTCGTCCCGTACGTCCACGAGGGCGGCCCCGGCAAGGAGGTCGTCGCGCGCATCTTCGTCTGCCCGGTCGACGACGCGGAGTTCGTCCGTACGCTGGCCAAACGCTTGATCACCGCGTATCTGACGGTGCCTGTGTACGCCGAGTTCCACCGCTGGCTGGGCCGCGGTGAGCTGCTCGCCCCGATGTGGGAGGCCTGGGCCGCCGGGGACCGGAAGGCAGCGCTGCGGCTGGTCCCGGACCAGGTCGTGGACGACCTCATCGTGCACGGCAGCCCGGAGGTGTGCCGGGCGAAGATTCAGCGCTACGCCGACAACGGGGTGACCGTGCCGGTGCTTGCGGTGGTGGATCCGCGCCCCGGCGCCGACCCGCTGGAGTTCCCGCTCGCCCTGGCGCCGCACGCGTAGCGATGGTCTTGGAGTTTGCGGGGCGCCCCGCGATGGGCACAGTGCCCCGGAAACTCCAAGACCATCGCAGCGGTGGTCCGTGGCCCGGCGTCAGACCAGCCCGAGCACCCGCTCCGCGTTACCGCGCAGGAACTTCGGCCACACCGCGTCCTTGAACGGCACGTCCGGCAGCTCGCCGAAGATCCGGTCCAGGGTCAGGCCGTACGGGTAGTACCCGGCGTACAGGACCTTGTCGGCGCCCCGGGTGTTCGCGTACTCGATGATCTCCCGCGGGTAGTGCTTCGGCGCGAACGCGGACGACGACCAGTGCAGCCCCGGCCACTTGAGCATCAGCTTGACCGCGAGGTCGCACCACGGTTCTCCACCGTGCCGCATCACCACGATGAGCTCGGGGAAGTCGTAGCAGACCTGGTCGAACCGCAGCACTTCCTGCGCGGTGGCGGGCACCCGCGGGCCCGGGATCCCGGCGTTGACGAAGACCGGGATGCCCAGTTCCACACACGTCGCGTAGACCGGGTAGGCGAGCCGGTCGTCGATCGGGACCGGGGGAGTGCAGCCGCACGGGAAGAACGTCGCCGCGACGACGCCGATGTCCTCGTACGCTCCGCGCAGCGCGCGGACGCCGTCAACCGGGTTCACCGGGTCGACCTGGAAGCTGCCGAGCAGCCGGTCGGGGTGCCGCCGTACGGCTTCGATGGTCACTTTGTCGTCAAAGGACACAGGGATCATCGCTTTGTCGACACCGAAGGCGTCCATCTCGCGCAGCAGGTCACCGATGGATTCACTGGTGCGTTCGACGTCGGGCAGGTCCTTGTACATGTAGCCCGCCGGGTGCGTCATCCCCGTCCGGCTCTCCTCGTCGCGCAGCGTGGCCGCCATGGACTTCGCCCACCAGCGGCGGTCCCGGTTCGGCAGTCCCATCAGGGTGTCGACGACCCCGATGTCGGCGGGGAAGGGCATGGTGCGGACTCCTGGGTGTAAGGACGGACGTCGGTCATGTACAAAAGTCCCTTTGTCGATCTCCGCAGGGCACTTTTGTACATGACCGACGCGGGTGGACACGCAGGGGTCAGCGGGTGACGATCACCGATGAGCCGTGGCCGAACAGACCCTGGTTCGCGGTGATGCCCACCTTCGCGTTCGCCACCTGACGGCCGCCGGCCTGGCCCCGCAGCTGCCACGTCAGCTCGCACACCTGGGCGATGGCCTGGGCGGGGACGGCCTCGCCGAACGAACCGAGTCCGCCCGACGCGTTGACCGGGATCCGGCCGACGACGTCGAACACGCCGTCGCGCAGCAGCTTCTCCGCCTCGCCGCGCCCGCAGATCGCCAGGTCCTCGATCCAGTCCAGCTCAAGTGCGGTGGACAGGTCGTAGACCTCGGCCAGGGACAGGTCCCCGGGACCGATGCCCGCCTCTTCGTACGCGGCGTGCGCGAGGGCGGCCCGGAACGAGCGCTCGTTCCGGGGGACCGCGACCGTCGAGTCGGTGCCGATGTCCGGCAGTTCGAGGACCGTGCTCGGGAAGGTGGGAGTGATGGTGGAGACAGCCGCGATCTTCACCGGATTTGTCGTCCGCCTGGCCGCGAACTCCTTGGAACAGAGGACTACCGCCGCGGCTCCGTCGGAGGTGGCGCAGATGTCCATCAGGCGCAGCGGGTCGGCCACGACCGGGGACGCCGCGACGTCGGCCAGGGTGAACGCCTTGCGGTAGCGGGCGTTCGGGTTGGCCAGGCCGTTCCGCGCGTTCTTCACCTTGACCTTGGCGAAGTCCTCCAGGGTGGCCCCGTACAGGTCCATGCGGCGGCGGGCGTACATCCCGAAGTAGGTCGGGTTGGTCGCGCCGAGCACGTGGAAGCGCACCCAGTCCGGGTCGTCGGGGCGGTCCCCGCCGACGGGGGCGAAGAAGCCCTTGGGGGCCGCGTCCGCACCTACGACCAGTGCGACGTCGCACAGGCCCGCGAGGATCTGCGCGCGGGCGTTGGCGATGGCCGCCGAACCGGAGGCGCAGGCGGCGTACGCGGAGGAGATCCGCGCACCGTTCCAGCCGAGCGCCTGGGCGAAGGTGGACCCGGCCACGAAGCCCGGGTAGCCGTTGCGGATGGTGTCCGCGCCCGAGACGTACTGGATCTCCTGCCAGCCCACCCCCGCGTCGGTCAGCGCGTCGCGGGCGGCCTTGACGCCGTACTCGACGAAGTTGCGGCCCCACTTGCCCCACGGGTGCATGCCGGCGCCCAGGACGACTACCTCGCGGTCGGCGCTCATACGGCGGCCTCCGTAACCGGCTTGAAGTTCCAGGTGGTGAAGACGGTGTCGGCCGTCTCGTACAGCTCGCCCGGGGTGATCTCCACCTGGACGCCGACCTTCAGGTCGTCCACGGTGACGCCCGGGACTGCCTGGCCGAGCACGATGATGCCCTCGGCCGCCAGCTCGACCGCGATCAGGGTGAAGGGCTCCCACTCGGCGTCCGGGTCGGACACGTACGGGGGCGGTGGGCGGTAGCCGGCGTTGGTGTACGACCACACGGTGCCGCGCGGGGAGAGCTCGACCTCGGCAAACTCCTCACCCGTGCAGGCGGGGTTCTTGCAGAAGCTCTCCTGGCGCGGGAAAAACACGGTCCCGCAGGCGGTGCACCGGGTGCCGAGGAGCGCGAAGTCTCCATCGTCGGTGGTGAACCAGCCGGGGACCACGGGCTTGCGGTCCTTCGTCACCGGTGCGCCCTCCTGTCTGTATGTCTCGTCTGTATGCCGCGGGATTCCTGACGCGCTCCATTCTGACGGTACGTCAGGTATCAGCGGCAGGCGAGGGGCGGGTCGCGCTGGTCACACAGTGGGAAGCGGCGGGACAGCGTGAAGCGGCGGTACGGGACGCGGTTGCGTCCCGTACCGCCGCTACGTCCCGACGTCGGATCAGAAGCTGATCGGGGTGTTCCAGTCCCGTGTAGTCCTGGTTCACCGCGACGCGGGACTGCTGGAAGACGTCCACGGTCCGGTCGTTGTCGTAGTTCAGGTAGAGGTGGAAGGTGAAGGACCAGGTGTCGTGGCCCACCGGGTTGATGTAGGTGTTCACCGTGCCGCCGTTCAGCAGGTCCAGGCTGCTGATCAGCGGCCCGGCGGGGGAACCGGCCGCTCCTGCTGACCGGGCACCTCATCGGCGAGTTCGCCGAGGTTCACCACGCCGCGGAGTCCGCCGCGCACCGGGCCGCGTGCTCCGAGGTCCGTGACCTGCGTGACTACACGCCACTGGCGCAAATCACGATCACGTACGGGGACGTGGTCGCCGGACTGCGGGCCGGTGCTCCGCCGGGACCGCCGCGTGACGCGTCGGGGTGTCGGGGAAGGGGGACCGACGGACGGGACCGAACCGGTCAATCAGTCGAACTATCCGCCTCCCGGACGCATAAACCAGCTCTGAACGGGACAATAGTGGTTGATCCACCCGGCGCGGCGGTGGCGGCCCACCCGGTGGAAATGGAACGATCAGGGCATGTCGCCGTCGTCCACCCCTGTCCGGCCCGCCGGGGAGCAGCCTCTTCCTCCCGCTGTCGCAGCAACCGCTCCGGAAGCCGTCGTGGCGACCGGAGCGGAACCAGCCGCCGCGGGCCTTCTCCGGCACCCCCGGACACTGTGGGCCGCGGCCGGTTTCGCCGCCCTGTCGCTGATCGGCTACCTGGTCCTGGCCGCCACCCGGCGCGACACCATGTGGTGGATGGGCGACCTGAAGGTCTACCGGGCCGGCGGCGAGGCCGTGCTCGACGGCGACGCGAGCCTGTACGACATCACAGTGACCCTGGCCCACCTGCCGTTCACCTACACGCCCTGGGCCGCGGTCGTCTTCGTGCCGCTGACCTGGCTCCCGCTCGCGGTGGTCAAGTGCCTGGCGGTGACGGTCAACCTGGTGCTGCTGTACCTGTGCGCCTACCTCGCCTGGGGCATGGCGGGGCGCAGATCCACAACGGGTGGCGCCGCGGACGCCGGCGCCACCGGGAGCAGCGCCGCCGGCGACGGCACCGCAAGAACGAGCGCCACAAAGATCAACGACAGACGAAGCCGTACGGTCCTCGCCCTGATCACTTCGGCGGTCCTCCTGTGGACCGACCCGGTCCAGGAGACACTGCGCTTCGGGCAGGTCAACCTCGGGCTGCTCGCGCTCGTGCTGTTCGACGTGTCGCGCAAGAAGAAGAGCAAGTGGCAGGGCGTGGGGATCGGCCTGGCCGCCGCGCTCAAACTCACCCCGCTGATCTTTGTGGCCTACCTCTTCCTCACCCGGCGCTTCCGCGCGGCGTGGACCGCGCTCGGCACCTTCGCCGGCACTATCGGCCTGGCGTTCGTGCTGCTCCCCAAGGAATCAGGGCGCTACTGGGGCGGAGTGTTCGGCGACGACTCCCGGATGGGCTTCGCACCGTTCCCGGGCAACCAGTCCCTGCGCGGCACCCTCGCCAGGCTCCTCCACGAAGGCAATCCGCCCGTCCTCCTGTGGTTCCTGACCGCCGGTGCCGTCGGCGTCCTGGGCCTGCTGGCGTCGGCCGCACTGTCCCGGAAGGGCAACGATCTGGCGGGCGTCAGCCTGTGCGCGCTGACCGGCCTGCTCGTGTCACCGATCTCCTGGACCCACCACTGGGTCTGGATCATCCCCGGCCTGGTGGTGATGGTCACGTACGCCCTCGACCACGCCCGCCGTGCCGCGTGGCTGCTGCCGTTCTCGCTCGTCGCGGTGATGATGGCCCTGCCGGTCCGGCGCGGCGAGCTCGGCGACTCCATCCCCACCGGCGTGGTGTGGCGGGTGCCCTACCGGGAGGGCCGGGAACTGGACCTGCGGGGCTTCGAGCAGGTGACCGGCAGCGCCTACACCCTGGCGGGCCTTGTCCTGCTGTTCGGTGTCTCGGTGGTCGTGCTGGCCTCCGCGGCCAAGGCCCGCCGGGCCGCCCGCCCCCGGCCTCCCGAGCGCCCTAAGCCGGGCAGTGTCCGGGGCGGGGCCGCCCGCTGGCGCAGCACGCCGCTCGGCACGGACGCGGGCGGGTGCTGAACGGGGCACCCGATTGAACAGAGCACCCGGCGCCGAGCAGGCCAGCGGGCTGAACCGGTGCCACCCGGCGCTGAACCGGCCGGGCCCTGCGGCGGACCGGCCGTGACGACCCGTGGAGTGACCATCGGACAGCGGACCGGCGGCACACGGGAAAACCGGACGGCCGGGACCGATATCCTGACCCGGCCCCGAGGGTCCGGCCGTCCGAGGTGAACCGCCCTGACCTGAGAGCCGATCCGCCTGTGTTACTCCTGGAGCATCAAGACCCCATGTCCTTCCCCCGCGCGTTCGTGAACTCCTGCCGCGAGCTGCTCACGCTCGAGCCCCGCACTCCGTACGGGTCGCGGACCGCGGACATAGGGGACCGGGAGTTCGCCCGGCCGCGGCGCCTGGCCGTCACCGGCCTCACCGCCGCCGCCTGCGCCCTCCTCCTGTGGGGCCTGTGGGCCGCCGGGAACAGCCGTGACATGTGGCACATGCTCGACCTGAGCGTCTACCACAAC
The DNA here is from genome assembly GCF_057291755.1 of Kitasatospora sp. UYEF31. Taxonomy (NCBI): domain Bacteria; kingdom Bacillati; phylum Actinomycetota; class Actinomycetes; order Kitasatosporales; family Streptomycetaceae; genus Kitasatospora; species Kitasatospora sp. UYEF31. Next base: position 127,774 of record NZ_JBXAWK010000002.1, on the reverse strand, counting down.
GCCGCGGAGGCGCTGAAGACCTCCACGGGGCAGACGGACCTCTACAAGAAGAACTTCGGCACCTGGGAACTCCCCTTCATCTACCCGCCGTTCTCCGCGTTCGTCTTCAAGCTGCTGCTGCCGCTCGGCTTCGGCGGCCTCAAGTGGCTGATGGCCGTCAGCAGCCTGCTGTCCCTGGCCACCGTGGTCTGGTGCTCGTGGGGCATGCTCGGCTACCGGCGCAGCGTGGGCCGGGTCGGCGCGACCGCGGCTGTCCTGGCCGCGGCCCTGTGGTTCGAGCCGGTCCAGTGGACGCTGGTGTGGGGGCAGGTCAACCTGGTCCTGCTCGCCCTGGTGATGATTGACGTGGCGCTGCCCGACAGCCGCCGGTCCAAAGGCGTCCTGATCGGCATCGCCGCGGGGATCAAGCTCACCCCGGCGCTCTTCATCGTCTACCTGCTGGTCACCCGGCGGTTCCGGGCAGCGGGTGTGGCGGTCGCGGCGTTCCTGGCCACCATCGGCTGCGGCTGGCTGGTCATCCCCGACGCGTCCAGCGCGTACTGGCTGCACGTCGTCGAGATCAGCGGCCGGGTCAACGGCAAGCTCAGCGTCGGCACCTTGAACAACCAGTCCGTCCAGGGATTCTTCAGCCGCCTGGTCGGCAGCGACGGCAGCCCCGCCGCGGTCACCCTGCTGTGGCTGCTCGGCTGCGCAGTCCTGGGCGTCCTGGGCCTGGTGGCCGCCGCGAAGGCGTCACTGCGCGGCCAGGAGCTGCTCGGCGTGGTGATCGTCGGCGCGCTCACCCTGTTCGTCTCACCGATCTCCTGGTCGCACCACTGGGTGTGGGTCGTCCCGGCCTTCGTCCTGCTGCTCCACCAGGCGCACACCCGGCGGAACCGCCTGTGGTGGGGGCTGACGGCCGCCTACTGGATCTTCTACGCGGCCTGGCCGCTGCGCCTGGGCGCGGACGGGGCGTGGGACGGTGCGCAGACCCTGCAGCCGTGGGGCCTGATCTGGCTGGCCCCGCGCAGCACCCGCGACCGGATCGGCGTCGAGGACCACTGGAACTTCGGGCAGTCCCTGCTCGGCAACAGTTTCCTCTTCGCGGGGGCCGCGCTGACCCTGGCCGTGTGCTGGACGGTCATCGGCTCCGGGGGCGCCGTACACCGGGAACCCGCGGCCGACCAGGCGGAACCCCCTGCCGGTAGGCTCGAAGCCGACCAACCCAACCCCCTGAAGTAGGAAGAGGCAGCCGGTGGACGTGCCTGCGGCGACAGGAAGCACGGTCACCTCGGACCGGGTCTTCACGATTCCCAACATGCTGAGCTTCGCCCGGCTCCTGGGCGTTCCGGTCTTCCTCTGGCTGGTCCTGTGGCCTGAGTTCGGCGGCCCGAAGCACAACGGGATCGCCGTCGCGATCCTGATGGTGTCCGGCTTCACCGACTGGCTGGACGGCAAGCTCGCCCGCAAGTGGAACCAGATCACCCGGGTCGGCCAGCTCCTCGACCCGCTCGCCGACCGCCTCTACGTGCTGTCGACGCTGCTGGGACTGACCTGGCGGGGCATCCTGCCGGTCTGGGTCACCGCCCTGGTCCTCGGCCGCGAACTGTTCATCCTGTGTCTGCTGCCGGTGCTCCGCAAGCATGGTCTGATGTCCCTGCCGACCAGCTTCATCGGCAAGGCGGCGACCTTCAACCTGATGTCCGGCTTCCCGTTGCTGCTGCTCAGCGACGGGGACGGACGTGTCGCAACTCTCGCAGCGATCTTCGGCTGGGCCTTCACCTGGTGGGGTACAGCTCTCTACTGGTGGGCAGGAGTGCTCTACGCGGTCCAGACCCGGAACCTGGTCGCCGCAGCCAAGGCCGGCCCCGCAGGGGACCACGGCACGGCTGACGGTGACCGGGCCTCCGCTGGGACGCTGACTGCCTGAAGCATCCGGGGCCTGTGTGTCGGTCCCCGTCCGACCGGTCCGGATGCCAGATGTGCGAACCAGCACGAAGGAGGACGAGACCGAATATGAAGGCCGTTGTAATGGCCGGCGGAGAAGGAACGCGTCTCCGCCCGATGACCTCCAGCATGCCCAAACCGCTCCTGCCCGTGGTGAACCGGCCGATCATGGAGCATGTACTCCGGCTGCTGAAACGCCACGGCCTGAGCGAGACCGTCGTGACCGTGCAGTTCCTGGCCTCGCTGGTCAAGAACTACTTCGGGGACGGCGAAGAGCTCGGCATGAAGCTCACGTATGCCAACGAGGAGATCCCACTCGGTACGGCCGGAAGTGTGAAGAACGCCGAAGAGGCGTTGAAGGACGACACCTTCCTGGTCATCTCCGGCGACGCGCTCACCGACTTCGACCTCACCAAGCTGATCGAGTTCCACCGGGAGAAGGGCGCCCTGGTCACGGTGTGCCTGACGCGGGTCCCCGACCCGCTGGAGTTCGGCATCACCATCGTCGACGACGAGGGCAAGGTCGAGCGCTTCCTGGAGAAGCCGACGTGGGGCCAGGTGTTCTCGGACACCGTCAACACCGGCATCTACGTCATGGAGCCGGAGGTCTTCGACTACGTCGCGGCCAACGAGTCCGTCGACTGGTCGAGTGACGTGTTCCCCCAGCTGCTCAAGGAGGGCAAGCCGATCTACGGCTATGTCGCCGAGGGCTACTGGGAGGACGTCGGCACCCACGACAGCTACCTCAAGGCCCAGGCCGACGTGCTCACCGGCAAGGTCGACGTCGAGATCGACGGGTTCGAGCTCTCGCCCGGCGTGTGGGTGGCCGAAGGCGCCGAGGTGGACGACGAGGCGGTGCTCAAGGGACCGCTGTACGTCGGCGACTACGCCAAGATCGAGGCCGGCGCCGAGATCCGCGAGCACACAGTCCTGGGCTCCAACGTCGTTGTGAAGGCCGGGGCGTTCCTGCACCGCGCGGTGATCCACGACAACGTCTACATCGGCCCGCAGACGAACCTGCGCGGCTGTGTCATCGGCAAGAACACCGACGTCATGCGGGCCGCCCGGATCGAAGAGGGCGCGGTGATCGGCGACGAGTGCCTCATCGAGGAGGAGGCCATCGTCGCGGGCAACGTCCGCGTCTACCCGTTCAAGACGATCGAGGCCGGGGCGGTCGTCAACACCTCGGTCATCTGGGAGTCGCGCGGCCAGAAGAACCTCTTCGGGCCCCGTGGGGTCTCCGGCATCCTCAACGTGGAGATCACCCCCGAGCTGGCCGTACGGTTGGCGTCCGCGTACGCGACGACCCTGAAGAAGGGCGCCACCGTAACCACCGCGCGGGACCACTCCCGTGGCGCGCGGGCCCTCAAACGGGCCGTCATCTCCGCTCTCCAGGCCAGCGCGATCAACGTCCGGGACATGGAGAACGTCCCGATGCCGGTGGCCCGCCAGGAGACCGCCCGCGGCTCGGCCGGCGGCATCATGATCCGGACGACCCCGGGTGTCCCGGACAGCGTCGACATCGTCTTCTTCGACGAACGCGGGGCCGACCTGTCGCAGGGCGCGCAGCGCAAACTCGACCGGACGTTCTCCCGCCAGGAGTACCGCCGCGCCTTCCCGGGTGAGATCGGCGAACTCTCCTTCCCGGCACGCGCCTTCGACGCGTACTCCAGCTCACTGCTCAAGGCCGTCGACATCAGCGGTGTCGCCGAGGCCGACATGAAGGTCGTCGTCGACGCCGCGCACGGCAACGCCGCGCTCGTGCTGCCCAGCATCCTGGGGCGGCTCGGCGTGGAGGCGCTGACCGTCAACAGCGGCCTGGACGACAGCCGCCCCACAGAGACGAACGCCGAACGGCGCGCGGGCCTGGCCAAGCTCGGCAAGATCGTCGCGTCCTCGAAGGCAGCCTTCGGCGTACGGTTCGACCCGGTCGGCGAGCGGATGTCCGTCGTGGACGAGAAGGGCCGGATCATCGACGACGACCGCGCCCTGCTGGTGTTCCTCGACCTGGTGTCCGCCGAACGCCGCGGCGGCACCATGGCGCTGCCCGTCACCACCACCCGGATCGCCGAACAGGTCGCGGCCTACCACGGTGTGCAGGTCCACTGGACGACGACGTCGCCCGGCGACCTGGCCCGGGTCGCCGGCGAGGACGGCTCCGTCTTCGGCGGCGACGCGCGCGGCGGCTACGTCGTGCCCGAGTTCAGCACCGTCCTGGACGGCACGGCGGCGTTCGTCCGCCTGATCGGCCTGGTCGCCCGTACGCAGATGACCCTGAGCCAGATCGACGCGCGCATCCCGCACGCGCATGTGCTGCGACGTGAGATCCCCACACCGTGGGCGGTCAAGGGACAGGTCATGCGGGCCGTGGTCGAAGTCGCGGGGGAGCGGGACGTGGACACCACCGACGGCGTACGCGTCGTGGAGCCCGACGGGCGCTGGGCCCTGGTGCTGCCCGACCCGGCGGAGGCCGTCACGCACCTGTGGGCCGAAGGCCCCAGCGACGAGGCCGCCACCGAACTCCTCGACGAGTGGACCCAGGTGGTCGAACGCGCCGGGGAGTGAAAAGCGCGGTCGGCTCCTGACGGCCTTCCGGAAGCGGGCGATGTCCGCTTCCGGAAGGCCGTCGCCCGTCCGGCGACAGTCGGACACAGATTGAGACATCACTGATTCGGGCTGATCGCGCGCCCCAGGGACGGACCAGGGGTCCGGACATGGAACGATGGGCGCATGCCACAGCGGACTGCCTCGCCGAACGACCGGTTCAGGCGGCCCGATGCCTCCATGTCGCTGCTGACCGACATCATGGCCGAAAGCCTGGACGCCGGTTACGCCGAAGCCACCGCCCGCCGTGCGGTCCGCGGCAAGACCGGTCTGCGCACCGGGCTCGCGGCCAACCTCCTGGCCGGGCTCGGCGTCGCGCTGATCGCCGTCATCCTCACCGTCGCCGCCATGCAACTGCGTGAACAGGCCCCGCAGTTGGAGAAGCAGCGGCAGGATCTCGTCGACCGGGTGCACAGCCGTGAGGACAAGGCCGACAAGCTCCGCGCCGAGGTCGACTCACTGCGCGCCGACGTCGAGGACATACAGAAGCAGGAACTCCCCAAGTCCCTCGCGGACCGGGTCAAACTGCTCGGCCTGCTCGCCGGCACGGACCCGGTCACCGGTCCCGGGCTGCGGGTGACGGCCGACGACGCGAAGGCCGCCACCGACGAAAAGGACTCCACCGACCCCCGGCAGCAGAAGGAAGCGGAGAACGGCCGCATCCTCGACCGCGACCTGCAGCGCCTGGTCAACGGGCTGTGGACGGTCGGGGCCGAAGCGGTCGCGGTCAACGGCCAGCGGCTCACCCCGCTGTCGGCGATCCGCGCCGCGGGCAAGTCCGTCCTGGTCGACAACCGCCCGCTGTCCCCGCCGTACGTCGTGCAGGCCGTCGGCGACGGCAAGCGGATGCAGGTGGACTTCCAGGACGGGGCCGACGGGCGGGCCCTGGCCACGCTCCAGCAGCGCTACGGCATCCGGGTGACCACCTCGGTCCAGAAGAAGATGAGTCTGCCCGGCGCGACCACGGTGAACCTGCACTGGGCGCACGCCCAGGGCACGCCCGCCCCCGGCTCCGCGTCCGCCTCCCCGACCGCCGCCTCCGTTCCCCCGAAGACCTCCGGGACCCCCGTTCCGTCCTCCTCGGCCTCCACGGCCTCCACGGGCACCAAGAGCCCCACCCCCACCACGGGCCGCACTCCACGCGACTCGGCGTCAACGAAGGACAAAACAGAGTGATCGCGGTACTGGGCCTGGTACTGGGGGTGGTGGTCGGCTTCATCGCCCGCCCGGTCATCCCGCACGAACTCGAGCCGTACCTCCCCATCGCGGTGGTCGCCGCGCTGGACGCGGTCTTCGGCGGCCTGCGGGCCCTCCTCGACGGGATCTTCGACGACAAGGTCTTCGTAGTCTCGTTCCTGTCGAACGTGGTCGTGGCCGCGCTGATCGTCTTCCTCGGCGACAAGCTCGGCGTGGGCGCCCAGCTCTCCACCGGCGTGGTCGTCGTCCTCGGCATCCGCATCTTCTCCAACGCGGCGGCCATCCGGCGGCACGTCTTCCGGGCTTAGGGGAGCACCAGGTGAGCAGCAAGGACGACAAGCCTCCGGTCCCGCCGGAGCCCGGGCGCCCCGCACCGGACCGCGAGGCCACCCCGGTCCCGGCAGCGCCGGAGACCCCGGCGGTGCCCGCGGTCCCGGAAGAGGACGTCGTACGGGAGGACTCCGCCGCACCGGCCGTCCCGGAACCCGTGACGGGGCAAGTCCCCGGCCGGGTCGGGGAGACGCCGCCGGACGGCGCGCGACTGCCGACCGTGGAACACCGCCGCACGGTGGACCTCTTCCACCACCGGCGGCACCGCGCGAAGCACGCCCCGGAGCGGGGCGTGCCGCACCTGGTCCCCGGCGTGGACTTCACGAAGGAACCGGAGGACGAAGCCGTACGCGAGGCCGTTCTTGAATCGGCCGCGGAAGCGGTGTCCGACAACCCGGACGCCGCACCGCCCTCCGCTCTCTCGGCGGCCGCCGGGCCACAGCCCACCGGGCGCAGCAGACTGCTCGCGTCGCTCTGGCCGCTCCGTGTCAGCCGCGCCCAACTCGTCGTCGCCGTCCTGTTGTTCGCCCTCGGGGCGGGCCTGGCCATCCAGGTGCGTTCCAACACCCAGTCGGATCCGCTGCGCGGCGCGCGCGAATCCGACCTGGTCCGCGTCCTGGACGAGCTCAACGAACGCACCTCAAGGCTCGAAGAGGAGAAGCACCGCCTCGCCAACAGCCGTGACCAGTTGCGCAGCAGCAACGACCGGGCCGAGGAGGCCAGGACCCAGACGGAGCAGAAGGCCGCCGCGCTCGGCGTCCTGGCCGGCACGGTCAAGGCCGAAGGGCCCGGGATCGTCCTGACCGTCACAGACACGGGCGGTCAGGTGAAGGGCGACATGCTCCTGGACACCCTCCAGGAGCTGCGCAACGCCGGCGCCGAGGCGATCCAGATCAACCAGGTGCGGGTCGTCGCCGGGACCTGGTTCACCGACACCGCCGGAAAACCCGGCCGGATCACCATCGACGGACAGGAGACGGGCTCCCCGTACGTGTTCAAGGTGATCGGCAATCCGCAGGACCTGGAACCGGCGCTGAAGATCCCCGGAGGGGTGGTGCGCACCTTGGAGAACAAACACGCCCAAGTGCAGATCGCCCCGGCCCAGCAGGTGCTGGTCGACGCCTTGCGGCCTGCGCAGCAGCCTGACTACGCTCGCTCGGCACCGGGTGGCGGGAACGGATGACCGCCCATCAGCTGACCGTCCGGCACACGGTGGAACCGGCCGCCCCGTCCACCTGACAGAATGCGGACGCAACACCGGCCACACCTGTTCCGGGGCACCAGACCGGAGCGGCAGGCCACCGCAGTAGACCACCTGTCCGAACCAGATCAACTGAGCTGACGACCTTGCAGCAGACCGTGCAGTGCGCCCGTGCGCACGACGCCCAGTCCGACCACCGGCGGCCCCTCGGCCGCCGACCGTGGAACCCATGCGCCGGACCCGCCACAAGCGGACCCGGCACGGACGGTCCCAACGCACCACAGGGGAACCGGATCCCTCCGCTACCCGTTCACATTGACACGCATTCCTGCCCCACGGGCGGGCCAGGTTCTCTCGGGGAGGTTCGCCCGTGAAGTTGTTCGCGAGGCTGTTCGGTCGTTCCCGTCGCGCCGGTCAGGAGCCGGCAGCGCCGGCGTCCGACGGCGGACGGGCACCCGGTGCGCCACAGGCGTACGGACAGCAGTACCCCATGCCGGACACCGGGCATGTCAGCCTTGACCCCGGCCGTGACGCGCGCATAAGTTCCGGACAACCCTCGACTTCAGGTCGAGGGTCCGGAGCGGCCGCGGGCGCGCCGCAACAGGAGGCGGGTGCGATGACGGTGTGCAGCAGATGCAATCACCGGAACATCGCCGGAAGCCGGTTCTGCAGCAACTGCGGTGCGCCGCTGGGTGCGGCCGTCCCGGTCGAGGACCCGAACGAGCGCACCTCGACCATCTCCATCAGCGGCATCGAAGCGATGGACGCGGACGCGACCGGCACCGGGCAGCAGCCCGTCCTCAACGCCGAGGCGCAGGCCGCCGTCGACGCGCTCCCGGCCGGCACCGCCCTGCTCGTGGTGCGCCGCGGTCCCAACTCCGGCAGCCGCTTCCTGCTCGACGCCGACCGCACCACGGCCGGCCGTCACCCGCAGAGCGACATCTTCCTCGACGACGTGACGGTCTCGCGCAACCACGCCGAGTTCCGCCGCCGGCCCGGCGGTACCTTCGCCGTCGCGGACGTCGGCAGCCTCAACGGCACCTACGTCGGCCGCCAGCGGATCGACGAAGTGGCGCTGAACCCGGGCGACGAAGTCCAGATCGGCAAATACCGCCTGGTCTTCTTCCCCAGCCGCAATATGCTCCCCGGCGGGGACCACGCGTGACCCGGCGCACGGCCGCCGTCGACGACGGACCGGACAACCGGTCGGGCGTCGGCGGCGCCGTGCCCGGAACCGCCGGAATTCCGGGGCCGGCAGTCCCCGGTGCCGCGGGCACGATGAGCATCGGCGAGATACTGGCCCTGCTCAAACCCGAGTTCCCGGACATCAGCATCTCCAAGATCCGCTTCCTCGAGGCCGAGGGCCTGGTCGAACCCCGGCGCAGCCCCTCGGGCTACCGCAAGTTCGCCGCCGCCGACCTCGACCGGCTGCGCTACGTGCTGCGCCTCCAGCGGGACCGCTACCTGCCGCTCCGGGTGATCAAGGAGCAACTGGCGGCCGTTGACAACGGCCTGCAACCGCCGCAGCCCCAGGCGGCCCCGACGGACGCCGTCGGGGGCGGCGCCGCCGCACCTGACGCCGGAACGGTCCGCCTCACCCGCGCAGAACTGACCGCCGCCGCCGGGATCGACGCCGACCGGCTCACCCGCCTTGAGGAGTACGGGCTGATCAGCCCCCTCCCCGCGGCCCCCGGGCCCGCCGACCCGCTGCCGGGCCCGCACTACGACGGCGACGCGCTGGTCGTCGCGCGCCTTGTGACCGCACTCGGCCGCTACGGCCTCGAACCCAGGCACCTGCGGCAGATCAAGGCGGCCGCGGACCGCGAGGCCGCCCTCGTCGAACAGATCGTCGCGCCGCTGCTGCACCGCCGCGGCGCGGAGGCCAGGACGGGCGCCGAGCAGGCCGTACGCGAACTCCTCGCCCTGACATCCAGGTTCCACACGGTGATGGTCGACGCCGCGCTGCGGCCGACACTCGGGCGCTGACAGTCCTCCACCGGGCACCCGGCAGTGACCCGCGACGGCTGACTTTTTCCGTATTTGACGATTGTCGGCACTGATTCCCCTGGGGGGATCTGTGCCGGTGGTGCAAGCGCGCTAGTGTGGCGATGTGAATGAGCTCGAGGTCGTAGGCGTCCGGGTGGAGATGCCCTCCAACCAGCCGATCGTGCTCCTGCGCGAGACCGGGGGAGACCGCTATCTCCCCATCTGGATCGGTCCTGTGGAGGCGACGGCGATCGCTTTCGCACAGCAGGGGGTGGTACCCGCCCGGCCGCTGACACACGATCTGCTCAAGGACGTGCTGCAGGCGCTGGGGCAGGACCTGACACAGATCCGGATCACGGATCTGCGCGAAGGTGTGTTCTACGCGGAGCTGGTGTTCGAAGGCGGGACCCAGGTCAGCGCCCGCCCCTCCGACGCGATCGCGCTCGCGCTGCGCACCGGCACGCCGATCGTCGGTGCGGAGAGCGTCCTCGACGAGGCCGGGATCGTCATCCCGGACGAGCAGGAGGACGAAGTGGAGAAGTTCCGCGAGTTCCTCGACCAGATCTCCCCCGAGGACTTCGGCACCACCAGTCAATGACCACCAGCCGGTGACTGCCGGCCGCTGACCGCCCGCAGAGGGCGCCGCCCGTGTGCGCCCAGTGACGTGACCCGGCCCTCCGGCCGTGTGACAGGCCCGGGTCGACGCACGAGGTGAATATCACGCAGCGTGCGGCGAGACCGGTGCCGACGGCTGTGGTTTCGTGAAGTTTCTGTCCTTGACCAGGAACGATCGATCAATCGGTGGGTTTGCTTACCCGAACCGGATGGTTTCAAACCACTCTCCCGTGGTGTGTCACTCGGCGTGCCGAACGTGCCGGTCGTTGACGCACCCCAGGTGACTGCCTACCGTCGAAAACGACAGTCCCGGGGAGGATTCTGCTGCGTTGCATATCGACGCACGCAGCCTGGGACCAACGGACCCCCGCGCAGTCGATGTCCTGACGGCAGGGGGATGAGACGGAGGTCGGCGTGAGCATCACCGGCGACAACACGGCCCCCGGGCCCGCGCGCCCGACCCGACCCGTGTCCGCGCGGGCCGTCCAGCCCCCCCGCGGCCGTGTGCAGGGCCCCTCGGCGGGAGGCGCGCAGCCGGAGGTCGGCTACCGCGGTCCCACGGCCTGCGCGGCGGCCGGGATCACCTACCGGCAGCTGGACTACTGGGCCCGCACCGGCCTGGTCGAGCCCAGCATCCGGCCGGGCGGCACCAGCGGTTCCCAGCGGCTCTACGCCTTCCGCGACATCCTCGTCCTCAAGATCGTCAAGCGGCTCCTGGACGCCGGCGTCTCCCTGCAGAACATCCGCGTCGCCACCGACCACCTGCGCAGCAGCCGGGTCGAGGACATGGCCGGCGTCACGTTGATGAGCGACGGGGCCAGCGTCTACGAGTGCACGTCGTACGAAGAGATCGTTGAACTGGTCCAGGGCGGGCAGGGGGTCTTCGGCATCGCCGTGGGGGCGGTCTGCCGCGAAGTCGAGGCGGCGCTGGGCCAGCTGCCCGGCGAGCAGCCCGAAACCGGTGAGGCCGTCGTACGGTTCCACCCGTCCGATGAACTGGCCGCGCGCCGCCGCAGTAAAGCAGTATGAGAAGGCCCCGGCGTGACCGTCACCCCACCGGTGACCGGAACCGACCGGCGACCTCATTCGTCGTCCCCGACATGCTCACCAAGCTTCGTGGCCGGATCAAAGTCCCACGCACCCGCCGGGGTCAGCGCTTGTTCTTCCAGATTCTCCTGATGTGCACGGTCGTCGGGCTCGTCCCGGTGACCTGGACGTTCCTGGCCGCCGGCAACAGGGTCCGGTCGGTGGACAAGGTGCCGGCCACCGATGTGGGCATGGTGCTCGGCGCGGGCGTCGTGGGGGACACCGCGACGCCGCTCCTGGCCGAACGCCTCGAAGTCGCACTCAAGCTGTACCGGTCGGGCAAGGTCAAGGTGCTGCTCGTGACCGGCGACGGCGGCGGCAACCGCTACGACGAGACCGGCGTGATGCGCCGCTACCTGACCGACCGCGGAGTGCCGGACGCCAGGATCGTCGTCGACGAAGCGGGATTCACCACGTGGGACTCCTGCGTCCGCGCGGTCCAGGTGTACGGGGTCGACAGCGTCACGGTGATAACCCAGAAGTTCCACCTCCGCCGCGCACTGGCCCTGTGCCGGGCCGCCGGCCTTGCGACGGTCTACGGGGTGGGGGACAACTCCCTGAACCGGCTCGAAGGCATCCCGCCGACCGTCTACGGCGGGATGCGCGAGATCCCGGCCGCCGCGAAGGCGGTGCTCACCATCCTCCGGAAACCCGCTCCGCAGAAGTCGACGCCGCCGAGTGACGCCGTCCGGATCGCACTCAGTTCTTAGCCGGGCTCCAAGCGCGGGCGTTTTCCTCACGCCGCCTTCGCTGCGCTCAGTCGTCGCTCGGCGCCCGCGCGTCGCCCGGTCAGGCCGCGCCCTCCGGGCGCGCTCAGGACGCTGCGCGCCTTCGCCTTGCGGGGTGGGGCCGCTCGGGGCGCTGCGCGTCTTCGCCTTGCGGGGTGGGGCCGCTCGGGGTGCTGCGCGTCTTCGCCTTGCGGGGTGGGGCCGCTCGGGGTGCTGCGCGTCCTCGACCCGTTTGGGACGCGCTGCTTCGCTTCGATCAGTCGCCTCGTGGTGGCGCGGCTCGGTGTCAGCCCGGTCAGGCATGATCTGAGCTGTGAGAACCGCGCCTTCGATCCTGCATCTGGACATGGACGCGTTCTTCGCCGCCGTCGAACAGGCCGCGAAACCGAGTCTGCGCGGAAAGCCGGTGATCGTCGGCGGTCTCGGCGGACGAGGTGTGGTGTCCACCTGTTCCTATGAGGCCCGGAAGTTCGGCGTCCGCTCGGCCATGTCGATGTCCGAGGCCCGACGGCGCTGTCCCAACGCGGCCTATCTGAACCCCCGGTTCACGATCTACCGGGAGGTCAGCGAGATCGTCATGCTGCTCATGCAGGAGCTGTCGCCGCTGGTCGAGCCGCTGAGCCTGGACGAGGCGTTCATCGACTTGGAGGCGGGTCCGTACCGCGGGCGGCTCGACACCGCCAAAGTCGTCGAGATCGCGACGAAGCTCCGCGCGGACATTTACGAGATCACCGGGCTCACCTGCTCGGTCGGCGCCGCCGCCTCAAAACTCCTGGCCAAGGTCGGCTCCGAGTTGGACAAGCCCGACGGGCTGACCGTGATCGAACCCGGTCAGGAGCGGACCGTACTCGACCCGATGTCCGTGCGGGCCCTCCCGGGCGTCGGCCCGGCGACCGGCGACACCCTGCGCAAGGCCGGGATCACCACAGTCGCAGCCCTCGCCGCCCTGCCTGAGAGCGATCTCGTACGGATGATCGGCCAGGCGCACGGGCGCGGACTGCACGCCCTCGCCCAGGGGCGGGACGAACGGCCCGTGGTCGCCGAGCGCGACGCCAAGTCGGTCTCCGTCGAGGACACCTTCGACACCGACCTCGTCGACCGGGCCAGGATCATCCGGGAGATCGACCGGCTCGCGGCCCGCTGCACCGAGCGCCTGCGCGCCGCCGCGCGGTCCGGGCGCACCATCACGGTCAAGGTGCGCCGCTACGACTTCTCCAGCCTCACCCGCTCCGAGACACTGCGCGGCCCCACAGACGACCCTGTCGTCATCCGGGAGACGGCGCAGCGGCTGATCGCCCAGGTGGACAACGAAGGCGGCCTGCGGCTGCTCGGCGTCGGGGTGTCGGGGCTCGCCGACTACGCGCAGCAGGACCTGTTCGGGAGCGGTCCGGACACCGAAGTCGTACGGATTGACGAAGAGGAGCCCGGGGCGTGGGAACCCGGCGGTCCCGCAGTCTTCCACCCGGGGCGTCCGCCGCTGGCGGTCTGGCACCCCGGGCAGGACGTCGGGCACACCGAGTGGGGTCCGGGCTGGGTGCAGGGCAGCGGTGTCGGCCGGGTCACCGTACGGTTCGAGACACCCGGGTCCACTCCGGGGCGGGTCCGTACGTTCCGCATCGACGATCCGGATCTCACGGGTGCCGAGCCGCAGTCGCTCGTGCCCCCTGACCAGCGCGGGAAGCCGGCCTGACGGCATGAATCGGACGTACGGCGGCAAAACGCCACCGCACCTCAGGAACCCCAGGGGACCGGTCCCGCACCGGGTGGGCCGCTGCTACCTTTGACACTGCTCATGTGGCCGCGCGGGAGAGTCCCGGGTGGGGACCGCAACGGGATCCGACAACATATTCCGTCACTGGTCCGCACATCGGGCGCCGAAGGAGCAACTCCTCCCCGGAATCTCTCAGGCCCCCGTACCGCGTAGGACAGAGCACTCTGGAAAGTAGTCCCCGGTGAAGACGGCCGGTGGCTCGCCGACGGTGCAAACCCGCACGTGCCCGCGGGTGAAGCTCTCAGGTACCGATGACAGAGGGGGAGGCCACCGACGGGTACGGCCGCGTACCCGCCAGGAGTAATCCAGGAGGCCTCCGTGATGACCACGTCCCACGTCCCTTCCGTTCCGCCGCGTTCGGGACCCGGGAGCCTGGCCGGCCTTGAGCGGGCCCAGCCGTTCGACGTCCGCCACATCGGCCCGGACGCCGACGAGCAGGCGAAGATGCTCGCCCACATCGGTTTCGGTTCCCTGGACGACCTGACAGACGCGGCCGTCCCCGAGACGATCCGTACGATCGAAGCCCTCGACCTGCCCCCGGCTCTGACCGAGGCGGCCGTCGCCGTCGAACTGCGGGCCATCGCCGCCCGCAACGAAGTCCTCACGCCGATGATCGGCCTGGGCTACTACGGCACCGTGACCCCGCCGGTGATCCTGCGCAACGTCATGGAATCGCCCGCCTGGTACACGGCGTACACGCCCTACCAGCCGGAGATCTCCCAGGGGCGCCTTGAGGCCCTCATCAACTTCCAGACGGTCGTGACCGACCTGACCGGGCTCGACGTGGCCGGCGCCTCCCTCCTGGACGAGAGCACCGCCGCCGCCGAGGCGATGACCCTCGCGCGACGCGCGGGCAAGTCCAAGAGCAGCGTGTTCGTCGTCGACGCGCAGACTCTGCCGCAGACCATCGCCGTCGTGCGCACGCGCGCCGAGGCGATGGGCATCGAGGTGCTCGTCACCGACACCGCCGCCGGTCTGCCCGAAGGCGACTTCTACGGCGTCCTCCTCCAGTACCCGGGTGCCGACGGCCAGGTCCGCGACCTCACCGCCGTGATCGCAGAAGCACACGGGCGCGGCGCGCTCGTCAGCGTCGCCGCCGACCTCCTCGCCCTCACCCTGCTCAAGTCGCCCGGTGCCATGGGTGCCGACATCGCGGTGGGCTCATCCCAGCGCTTCGGCGTCCCGATGGGCTTCGGCGGACCGCACGCCGGATACATGGCGGTCACCCAGAAGCTGACCCGCTCGATGCCCGGACGCCTCGTCGGCGTGTCCGTCGACGCCGACGGCAACCAGGCCTACCGCCTCGCGCTCCAGACCCGCGAGCAGCACATCCGCCGGGAGAAGGCGACCAGCAACATCTGCACCGCGCAGGTGCTGCTCGCCGTCATGGCCGGCATGTACGCGGTCTACCACGGCCCCGAGGGCCTGACCGCGATCGCCCGCCGGGTGCACCGCTTCGCGGCCATCCTTGCCGAGGGCTTCCGTACGGCCGGTACCGACGTCGTCCACCGCGACTTCTTCGACACCGTGGTCGTCGAGGTCCCGGGCCGCGCCGCGGCGATGGTCGCCGCCGCCCGCGCCGAGGGCGTGAACCTCCGCCTCGTCGACGCAGACCACGTCGGGATCAGCTGTGACGAGACCACCACCCGCGCGCACGTCGACACCGTCTGGCGCGCGGCCGGCGTCACCGGCGAGGTGGCCGGCCTCGACAAGACCACCGCCGACGCGCTGCCGGAGGACCTGCTCCGTACGGAGGACTTCCTCGTCCACCCCGTCTTCCACGCGCACCGCTCCGAGACCGACATGCTGCGCTACCTGCGCCGTTTGTCCGACAAGGACTACGCGTTGGACCGCGGCATGATCCCGCTGGGCTCGTGCACGATGAAGCTCAACGCCACCACCGAGATGGAGCCGGTCACCTGGCCGGAGTTCGGGGCACTGCACCCGTTCGCGCCCATCGACCAGGCGGGTGGCTACCTGGAACTGATCCAGAGCCTGGAGGCCGGGCTTGAGCAGATCACCGGCTACGCCAAGGTGTCGGTCCAGCCGAACGCCGGTTCGCAGGGCGAGCTGGCGGGTCTGCTCGCGGTCCGCGCCTACCACCGGGCCAACGGCGACACCGGCCGTGACGTGTGCCTGATCCCGTCCTCCGCGCACGGTACCAACGCGGCCTCCGCCGTCATGGCCGGTATGCGCGTGGTCGTCGTCGCCACCGGTGAGAACGGCGACGTGGACGAGGCCGATCTGCGGGCCAAGATCGAGAAGCACCGCGACGCGCTGTCGGTGCTGATGATCACCTACCCGTCCACGCACGGCGTCTTCGAGACCCATGTCACCGACATCTGCGCCCTGGTGCACGAGGCCGGCGGCCAGGTCTACGTCGACGGCGCGAACCTCAACGCCCTGGTCGGCCTCGCCAAACCGGGCAGGTTCGGCGCGGACGTCTCGCACCTGAACCTGCACAAGACCTTCTGCATCCCGCACGGCGGCGGTGGCCCCGGTGTCGGCCCGGTCGGCGTCCGCGCGCACCTCGCGCCGTACCTCCCCAACCACCCGATGCAGCCCGACGCGGGCCCGGCCACCGGCGTCGGCCCGATCTCCGCCGCCCCGTGGGGCTCCGCGTCGATCCTGCCGATCTCCTGGACGTACATGCGCCTCATGGGCCCGGACGGGCTCAAGCGCGCCACCCAGGTGGCGATCCTCAACGCCAACTACATCGCCAAGCGGCTCGCCCCGCACTTCCCGGTGCTCTACACCGGCCCCGGCGGCCTGGTGGCGCACGAGTGCATCATCGACGTGCGCGGCATCACCAAGGCCACCGGCGTCACGGTGGACGACGTCGCCAAGCGCCTCATCGACTACGGCTTCCACGCGCCGACCATGTCGTTCCCGGTCGTCGGCACGCTGATGATCGAGCCGACGGAGAGCGAGAACCAGAACGAGATCGACCGGTTCTGCGACGCCATGATCGCGATCAAGGCCGAGATCGACCGCGTCGGCTCCGGTGACCTCCCCGCTGAAGACAACCCCCTGGCCAACGCGCCCCACACCGCGGCGATGCTCGCGGGCGACTGGGACCACGCCTACAGCCGTACCGAGGGACTGTTCCCCGGCGGGATGAACCCGGCCGCGAAGTACTGGCCGCCGGTCCGCCGCATCGACGGCGCGCACGGCGACCGCAACCTGGTCTGCTCGTGCCCGTCGATCGAGGCGTACGCCGGCTGAGGTGGCGATCTTGGAGTTTGCGGGACGATTGCCGCCCCGGAAACTCCAAGATCGTTTCGGCTGGACGTGCTGGGCCGTGCCCTGGACAACCAGGTCTGTCAACTCCTGGGCGAACCCCGGGCGCTGGGCCGTGGCCGTGCCCAGGACCGCGTACATGACCGCGCCGTTGAGCGTCACGAACAACAGGTCGGGGTCGACGTCCGCCCTGACCCGGCCGCCTTCGACGCCGTGCCGGACAATCCTGCGGAACACCTCGTGGACCGGCTCCAGACGCTCGGCGAGAAGCTCCTTCAGCGCCGGATGGTCGCGGTACTCCGCCAGCAGGCCCGGCAGTGCGGCGGCCGTCTCCGGGCGCTGGAACGAAGTCAGCGCCGCGTCCACGAAACCGCGGACGTCCACGGCGAAGTCACCGCTTCCCACCGCGTCGATGCTCAGCCGGGCGTAGCTCTGCTCGGTGCGGATCTCCCGCACGGCGTCCAGGATCACCTCGTCCGTACGCGGGTCGCGGGGGCGGCCGGGTCCCGGCAGCGGGTGTCGTAGCCATGGCGCTCCGTCGGTCCGGGAGGTGTCCTGCCTGGTCAGACTAGTCCCGCAGGGTTTCTCAGGGCCCGACGTTCTGTGCCTCGCTGACGAAGCCGGTATTGATTGACACTCAGATTCCCCAACGGGCGGGCGTGGGAAGCCTGCGGACGGACCATGAGGAAGAGCCGGACGATTGCGGTCAGGACCACTGCCCGGCGGGCCGGACTTCCGCCGGATCGGCGTCCGCGTTCAGGATCTGCGGGTTGAGGTCGGCCTGGACTGGACCGTCCTTCTTCGTGCTGCCGGTCAGGAAGATCTCAACGGGGCCGTCCGTCGGCCGGGGCCTTGATCCCGTAGATCTTCCCGATCAGCCGCAGGACCTCCGGGTCCCCGCGCGACGGCCCGGCTTTTCGGTGGCACCGGTGGCCGGAACAGTCCGGACACGGACAACGCGCCGTGGGGACGGACTACGACGATGTCGTCCGTCCCCACGGCGCGCGGGGTGTCACCTGTGCGTAATGCGGGGGATCGGCTGCCTCAGGCCGCCGTCACCAGCTGCACCCGCGGGCGGTGCGGTGCGATCGTCCTGCCGTCCGGCAGGAGCTCGCCGGTGTCCTCGAACAGGACGACGCCGTTGCACAACAGACTCCAGCCCTGCTCCGGATGGGCTGCGACGACGTGCGCGGCCTCCCGGTCGGGGCTGTCGGCCGACGGGCACTGCGGGCGGTGCTGGCACATCGTTGTACCTTCTTGAATTCTTGTCGCGCATCGCTGCGCGGCTTCTGGCTTGCCACAGTAGGGGAATCGCAGAGGTTTGGACCTCTGGCGGTTGTAGTCCCGGCAATCAGTGTCCGCCCAAGAGTGCCGTTTCGCAGGGATTCGGAGACTTCAGACACGTCTGTGTTGTCCTGGTGGCGTGTCTGTGACCTGGCGGTGACCAATCTCACCTGGTCACACGCCCACAGTAACGATGAGTGTCCGTTAGGCCGACCGATGACCGCCCCGGCCGGCTCCGGCGCGGCCGGGGCGCGCAGCGCTCCGGGTGCCGTTCCGGGGCCTGCTCCGGGCGTTCAACCGCGGGTTCCGGTCCCGGTTCTGCTTCCGGTTCTGTTTTAGGTTCTGTTTTAGGTTCTGCTTCAGGTTCCGGCGAGCACCGCTGAGCCGACGCGGGTGGCGAGCGTACGGGCGAGTTCCTCGGGGCGGTGCGCGTGCAGCGCCCGGACACCCGGTGGCGCCGGGGCCAGCGGAATGATCAGGTCCGCCCGTCCGTGGAGGTCAGCGGCGGGGTCCGTCAGCCACAGGGCGGCCATGTACATGCCGGGCATGTCCAGCAGTCTGGGTTCGTAGTGCCGCCGGGACCCGGCGGACAGGGCCGACGCGAGGCTCAGGGCGGTCGCGGTCGACAGGGCGAAGGGGCCGGCGGTGAAACTCGCGACGGCATCGCCGTGCGGACCGGGGGTGGTCTCCACAGCACCGAGCAGGCGGTCCGTGTCGCGGTCGCGGACCAGCCAGCGCCAGCCGACGGCCAGGGCGCCGGTCAGCCGGGGGTGCCCGCCGGTCAGTTCGTCGAGGTCGATGCTGTACATCGGGTGGGGGTGGGTGGCCCCGGCTCCGCCGGGTCGTACACCGGGAAGGGCGCTTGTCAGCACCCGGGCGGCTTTCCAAGCAGCATCGGGGGCGGAAAGGGTGCGCAGGGTCATCGGGCCGCCTCGGGTTCGCTGGTGCGTGACGTGGAGGGGTACGCGCGGGGGACGGTAAGGCCACGGGGTAGTGGGCGTTACCGCATAGGGCCCGGAAGACTCAGCCGTGTCCGGGCAGGTCTGACTGTGTGGTGCCTTGTATGGCACACGGCACAGGCTAGTCAGCGCATTGTACTCAATCAGATGCACGAAGTAACCATGGATGTCCGGTTGCTGATGCACCGGCAGGTTTTCGGACGGCGTTCGGCTCAGGTCAGGAGCCCGCCGCGACTACTGCCGCGAGTGGGCTCCGGGCCGCACTGTGATGCCTTTCAAGGCTTGGACGCCTTTCAGAGCTTGGACGCCTTTCAGAGCTTGGACGCCTTTCCGGGTTTGGCTGCCTCTCAGGACTTAGAGATCTCTAGGGCATTCCCTGCGGCACCGTGAACTTGTAGCCCTGCGCCTGGAGTTCCGGGATGAGCCGGCGCAGCGCCGTGATGGTCTGGGTGCGGTCGCCGCCGCCGTCGTGGGCGAGGACGCCCCCGTCCGGGCGCAACTCCTGGTGTACGGCCTGGATGATCTTGTCGACGCCCGGCTTCTTCCAGTCGCAGGTGTCGGCGGTCCAGCCCAGTGAACGCATGTTGAGCCGGGCCGCGGTGTCGCGGATCTGGTCGGACCAGTTGCCACCCGGCGCCCGGAACCACAGGACCGGCGCGCCCGGGACGATCTGGCCCAGGATGTCCAGGGTCTGCTGCATCTCATCGCGGATGACCTCCGGCGGTCTGGTCTTCAAGCGCGTGTCGTGGGTCATCGTGTGGTTGCACAAGGTGTGGCCCTCGGCCACGATGCGGCGGACCAGCCCGGGATAGGCCTTCGCCTGCGGCCCCAGGACACAGAACGGCGCCTTGACGCCGTACTGCTTGAACAGGTCGAGCATCGGCCCCGTGTGCTTCGGGTTGGGGCCGTCGTCGATGGTCAGCGCGACCCACTTGCCGCCGTCCGTGGTCCCGGCCCGGTTCTGCAGAGCGGCGGGGACCGGGGGGCGGTCGCCGGGGACGCGGTCGGGGGCGACGGTGTCGCCCGGGGACGGCGGCGCTTCCAGCGGCCGGTTGACGGGAGGCCCGGTGGGGATGGCGGTGTCGCCCCCGCCGGACAGGGACACCGGGGTCCCGCCACGGCCGTCGGCGGCGGTCGACCACAGGAGGAACCCGCACAGGACGAGTGCGAGCGCCACCACGGCTATCTGGACTCGGGCGCTGTTGAGCGGCGGCACGGTCACCTCCACGTCCTGTCCTGAAGCGGTCCGGACAAGTCCGGAGAAGTCCAGGAATCCGTAAACGGTTCGGCGTCAATCAGGACGTACCCGGTTGCGGAGCGGTTCCTTCGCGGCAGATGCTGTGATTCACTGGGATTCGCGCCCAATGTTCCTGATGTCGGCTCAGAATATAAGCTCATCCCATCGGTTCCGTCCCGCTGTCGGCGGGGAACGATCGCAACGCCCGGAACCGCTCCCGGGGACGTACTTTCGCTTGGAGGACGCCGATGGGGGAGAAGGTCGAACAGGTCGAGTTCAACCGTTCGGACCGGGAGCGCTACCGCCACAAGCTGCGGCGCTGCCTGCAGACCCTCGAACGCCTCCTGGACGAGGAGCGCTTCGAGGCACCGCGCAAGCTGATGGGCGTGGAGATCGAGCTGAACCTCGCCGACGCGGCGGGCCTGCCCGCCATGAGCAATCAGGAAGTCCTGGAACGCATCGCCAGCGATGACTTCCAGACGGAGCTGGGGCAGTTCAACATCGAGGTGAACATCCCCCCGCACCGCCTCGCGGGCCCGGTGTTCTCCGAACTCGCCGAAGAACTGCACACATCGCTGGAGTACGCGGACCGCAAAGCCGGCGAGTCGGGCGCGCAGATCATCATGATCGGGATCCTGCCGACGCTCACCGACGGCCACATGGTGCTGGAGAACCTGTCGAACAATCCGCGCTACACACTGCTCAACGAGCAGATCCTCAACGCCCGCGGAGAGGACATCAGACTACGGATCCAGGGCGTCGAGCGGCTGGACACCACGGCCGCCTCGATCGCGCCCGAAGCTGCTTGCACATCCGTACAGTTCCATCTCCAGGTGACCCCGGAGAACTTCGCGCCCGTGTGGAACGCGGCACAGGCGGTGTCCGGGGTCCAGACCGCACTCGGGGCCAACTCGCCGTTCCTGTTCGGCCGCGAACTGTGGCGGGAGACCCGGCCGATCCTCTTCGAGCAGGCCTGCGACACCCGCCCCGAAGAGCTGATCGCCCAAGGTGTACGGCCGATCACGTGGTTCGGTGAACGCTGGATCGACTCGGTCCTCGACCTGTTCCAGGAGAACGTCCGCTACTTCCCGTCCCTGCTGCCGATCTGCGACGACGAGGACCCGGTCGAGGCGCTGGACCGCGGGGACGTGCCGCACCTGAAGGAACTGCGTTTGCACAACGGCACGATCTACCGGTGGAACCGCCCGGTGTACGACGTCGCGCGCGGCAAACCGCACCTGCGGGTGGAGAACCGGGTGCTGCCGGCCGGCCCGACGGTCGCCGACATCATCGCCAACGCGGCCTTCTACTACGGCCTCGTCCGGACACTGGTCGAGGAGGAGGTGCCGGTCTGGGACCGCCAGCCCTTCGACGTGGCGGCGGACAACTTCCACACGGGTTCCCGGGACGGCATCGACGCGGTGCTGAACTGGCCGGGGCGGGGCGCCGTCCCGGTCACGCAACTCGTTCTGGACGAACTCCTGCCGATGGCACACCGCGGACTGGACGGCTGGGGGATCGACCCGCGTGAACGGGACGAGTACCTCGCGATCATCGAACAACGATGCCTGCGGAAGACGAACGGAGCGTCGTGGCAGGCGGCGGTGTTCCACGATCTGCGCGACCGCAAAGGGCTCAACCGGATCGAGGCGCTGCGGGTGATGACGTTGAAGTACGCGGAGTTGTCGCGCGGGGGGACTCCCGTGCACATGTGGCCGATTGATTAGCGGCCGATTGATTAGCGGCCGATTGATTAGCGGCCGATTGATCAGCGGTCAGATCAGGTCGGCCAGCGCGTAGGTCGGCGACCGGTCGAGGTTGTGCCTGGCCCGGTCGTAGCGGCGGGTGGTCCGGCTGTCCGCGTGCCCGAGCAGGTCCTGGACGTCGCGCAGCGAGGCGCCCGCGTCCAGGGCCAGCGTCGCGCAGGCGTGCCGCAGGTCGTGCGGGTGCAGAGTGTCCGCCAGATGGGGGACGGCGGTCTTGGCGAGCGTGCGCAGCAGCCGCCACACGCCCTGCCGGTCGATCGCGCGGCCCGTCGACGTGGCGATCAGCGGCCCGTCCTCCCGGCCGTCCAAGTAGGCGTCCAGGGCGGTTCCGGCGCGTGGGGGAACGACCATCCGCTGCCGCTTGCCGCCCTTGCGGGTCACGGTGAGCACCCGGTGTCCGCGCTCGACGGCCAGGTCGGAGACCTCCGCCCCGCACAGCTCCGACACGCGCAGTCCGCAGAACAGCAGCAGGTTCACGATGGCTGAACCCCGTACGGAATGCGCTTCGGCTGCCTTCAGGAGATCAGCCGCCTCAGTCCGGGACAGACCCGTGGACTGGATGTTCTCCCCGACCTTCGGGCGGCGGACACGCGCCGCCGGATTGCGGTCCACGACCTGCTCGTCGACCGCGTAGAGATAGAAACCGGACACTGCCGAGAGCCGCCGTACGACTGTTGCGGGGGCGGCGCCCTCACGCTTCAGGGACTCGACGTACGCGTCGATATGTACACGCCGGGCGGACAGGATGTCGATCCCAGACTGGTGGCACCAGGCCCCGAAGTGTGCGAGGTCGCGGGCGTAGGCGCTGCGGGTGTTGCCCGCGTGGGAGAGGAGGAACCCGATCGCCAACTGCTCGGCGGGGTCGGTGGACTGGGCGATCGCCGGGAGGCCGCCGTCGGCGATGGTCTGAAGGCCTGTCAGTTCGTACGGCATGGGGATCACCGTAACGGGCGGGCTGTCAGGTGGATTGCCGGTGGTGGGGGTGGGTGTTCTGCGATGGGGGCGCGAGGAATCGGTCACTGCGGGTTCGGCGGGGCTTTGAGGCGTAGGTTGACCTCATCTTTTGCATATTTGTGCGGTTCCGCGACAACCAGGACAGCTGAGTTCCAGGTGTACGGGTCTTCAGCTGGCGACAAGATCCAGTCGGTCTCGTGGACCTTGACTGTTTTCTTGTCTTTTCAGTGGGCGCGGTGGCGTCCGCCTGTATGTCCCATCGGGCCCGCCCGTCAGCAGCGCTGAGCGACGCGAGTGCCCCCTGGACTTCATTGCCGAACTCCTGGGCGCGGGTGCTGTAGTCCCACTGCGCTTCGGCGGCGGCCATGCTGTTGCCGGACGCGACGATCGCTTCGACGGTCCCTGGGGGATCATCCAGTCCACGCCTCCGTCCCCGCGGACGGTGAAACCGGGCCGGGCGCTGATCTGGCGCAGGATCTCCCGTAGTGATTCCAGTCCCGTTCGGAACTCCGTGGTGGCATCCTGTACCGCCCGGGATATCGCTGTGGCCTCAGCTGCGCCGGGGGCCGACTGCTTCTCGTACTGGGCGAACGGAGTTCGCGTCGCATCGGCGGAGGGCCCGGTCCAGGCGGTGAGCCCCGACGGGCGCGGGCGCCGACAGGAGCTCAGTTGTGACGGTCCTCGCCTGCCGCCGTTGCGCCCACATCGCATCGAAATCCTGGCCCGGTCCGGCGAGGAGCCCCCGTAGTCAACGTGTCGCGGAAAGTGCGTACTTGATCGTGACGCGGACTGTATCGGTCATCACTGTCAATCACCACGGCTGTCTTGAAGGAGTCCGCAGTTGAGCCGTTGGAGGGCGAATTCCGAATCCGCGGCCGCCTCATCCGTACAAGTGGCCACAGTTGGACGGGGGCACACCGATCCGGCACGCTCAGGCGCCATGGCGCGACCAGTCGACCCCGTACCCGAAGCGCTGCGCGGCAGAGTGTTCAGCGTGCGCGAAGCAGCCGGCCACGGGGTGACGCACAATCAGCTGAGCGGCCCCGCGTACAGACGGGTCGGGCATGGGCGCTACACGGCTTCAGGCGACGAAGTCGGCCGACCCGGTGGAGAGCCGGGTCCGCTGGCTGCTGATCTGGTCCAGCTTGCCCATGCCCGTTCTGCAGTATGAGGTCTGGGGCGCGTCCGGGTTCATCGCGCGGTGCGACTTCGCCTGGCCGTCCGTCAAGGTCTGCCTGGAGTACGAAGGGCGCGGGCACGCTTCCGGGGCGCAGTTCGCACGGGCATGTTGGATAGCTTGCGTGGATGCGCATTTACGTTGTCGACTCCTTCACCGACCGCCCGTTCGCCGGAAACCCCGCCGGCGTCTGCCTGCCCGACGCAGCCCGTGCCGAGGACACGGCCTGGATGCAGCGGGTCGCCGCCGAGATGCGGCACTCCGAGACCGCGTTCCTCACCCCGTGTTCCGGTCCCGGGGCGGACTGGTCCCTGCGCTGGTTCACCCCGACCGTCGAGGTCGACCTGTGCGGACACGGCACACTGGCCGCCGCGCACGTGCTTTTCACGACCAAGCAGGCCGAAGGCCTTGTACGGTTCGCCACCCGCAGCGGCGTCCTGACGGCCGAAGAGACCGACGGACGCATCCGCCTGGACTTCCCGGCCGCGCCGTCCCGACCCGCACCGGCTCCGGCGGGCCTGGCCGCAGCGCTGGGCGCGGAACCGGTCGCAGTCGCCCGGGCCGGTCACTTCCTCGTGGTCGAACTGGCCAGTGTGACCGCCGTACGGACCCTCGGGCCGGACTTCGCGGCCATTGCCGCACTGCCGTGCGATGAGGTCCTGATCACGGCGCAGGCCGGCGGGGAGATCGACGGGCGGCGGGTGGACTTCGTGTCCCGGATGTTCGGGCCGTCCATCGGGATCGACGAGGACCCGGTGACCGGCGCCGCGCACTGCGTGCTGGCCCCGTACTGGGCTCCGCGCACGGGCCTCACCCGCATGTCCGCCGCCCAACTGTCCGCCCGGGGCGGGTTCATGGACGTCGAACTGACCGGCGACCGCGTGCTGTTGACCGGGGCCGCGGTCACCGTCCTCGACGGTGGGCTGCACGTCTGATCTGCACTTGCGTCCGGTGCAGGTGACCAGTGCGAAACATGCGCTGGAGATCAAGTTCCCGGCGCTTTACGTTAGGACCAGTCCGGACGACGACCCGGTGCACCGCCTCGACGGAGGCGGTGCGCCATTTTTTGAGTCGAGTCCCCTGGATCGTCGACGCGTACGTCATCGTCTTCGTCTGCCTGCTCATCCCCGCGGGGGCGGTCGGTGACCGCTGGGGCCGGAAGAACGCCCTGATCGCCGGGCTGGCCCTGTTCGCCGCCGGTTGTCTGACATCGGCACTGGCCCCGAACGTCGAAGTGCTCCTGGCCGGGCGGGCGGTCACCGGCGCGGGTGCCGCGTTGATCATGCCCGCAACCCCGTCCTGGACCCCCGTGTCCTCCGGCTGCCGCGGCTGCGCGGCGGCACGCTCGGCATCGGGGTGGTCTTCTTCGGACTGTTCTCGCTCTTCTTCGTCAACGCCCAGTTCCTGCAGTACGCCAAGGGCTACAGCGCACTCCAGGCCGGACTCGCGATCCTGCCGCTCGGGGTCGGCATGACGGTGGCCTCGCGACAACAGCGTCAGAACGGTGGCCCGGTTCGGCGCGCGGCGGATCAGCGCGGCCGGCCTGAGCGCTGTTGTCGGGGGGGGTTTCTGCTCATGTCGCTGGTGGACGCGGGTACCCCGTACGCGGTCTACGTTGTTTTTCTGACCGTGCTCTCGGCCGGGATCGGTCTGGTCACCCCGCCACTCTCCACGTGGGTGATGGCTTCACTGCCGCCGGAGCGCGCAGGCCTCGGCTCCGGACTGAACCGTGCAGCCCGCGAGATCGGCAGCGCGCTCGGGGTGGCTGTCTTCGGCACGATCCTGATCAGCTCCTTCGAGTCCCACCTTCCGGCGGGCACGCCCAAGGGCGGCTCGATCGGCGGCGTTCTGGCCCGCACCGCCGGGGATCCGGCTGCGCACGAGACGGTCGTACGGGCCGTCACCGACGCGATGGCGACAGGATTCCGTACGGTCGCCGTTGTCGTTCTGATCGCCACCGGACTGGTTCTGCTCTGGTCGAAGGAGAAGGAGCGGGTGCTCCTCATATCTTCGCGGTGACCTCCAGGACGGTCTCCTCCACCGCCGTGCGCAGCCACGTGTGGGCGCCGTCCGCCGCGTAGCGCGGATGCCACGCCTGCACCATCTCGAACGGCGGGAGCTCCAACGGGATCTCAAAGAGCGTCAGACCCCGCTGCGGCAACAGCGGTCCCGGCAGTCGCACGGATCCCATCCCCACCTGGTCGCTGTCCGCGAGCAGGAAGAACTGACTGGTGTACGAAGCGACCGTCACCGTCACCCGGCGGGTAAGGCCCAGGGCGGCCAGGGCCGCGTCCACCGGTCCGGACGTACGGCCCCGGCGGGACACCAGGACGTGGTCGGCGGCGGCGAACGCCTCAGGTGTCACGGCGGGCAGGGCCAGTAGCGGGTGACCGGTCCGGACGAGTCCGGCCGGGTGGTCGTCGAAGAGGTGCTCGGTCCGGGCCTCGGGCTCGAAGACCCCCCGCGCCGCCCACGCTCTCCTCCGCCAGGAGCACGTGCAGGGCGGTCAGCGGATTGAGGTCCAGCTTGGCAGGCATGCCGCGCAATGTAGCGGGACCGGGGGAACCGCCGGGCCGGCCGGGGGCGTGTGACAGATATCCCGGGCGGCGGCGCGGGGTGGCATGGAAGACTGCCACTGGTCCCGCCGCGGCGCGGTGGACCAGCAGTGCGGCCGGGAACCGGACCCGGCCGTTCCCGTGCGATCGCAGGAGCGATAACCGTGAGTGTCAAAGACCCGCGTCAGAGCCCGTCCCCCGAGCAGTCCGCGACCGTGGCAGCCCCCACTGCCGCAGCCGCCGCGGCGGCGCCGGGCGCGGCGGCCGCGGGTCTGCGACCGCTCACGCAGTCCGACAAGCTCGCCAACGTGTGTTACGACATCCGCGGCCCGGTGCTCGACGAGGCCAAGCGCCTGGAGAACGAAGGCCACCGGATCCTCAAGCTGAACATCGGCAACCCCGCGCCGTTCGGTTTCGAGGCACCCGACGAGATCCTGCACGACGTCATCCGCAACCTCCCCTACGCACAGGGCTACAGCGACTCCAAGGGCATCTTCCCGGCCCGCAAGGCCGTCGTGCAGCACTACCAGGAGCAGGGCATCACCGGCGTGGACGTCGAGGACGTCTACATCGGCAACGGCGTCTCCGAGCTCATCGTGATGTCGCTCCAGGCGCTGCTCGACGACGGCGACCAGGTGCTCGTGCCGATGCCGGACTACCCCCTGTGGACGGCGGCGGTCAGCCTGTCGGGCGGCACGCCCGTGCACTACCTGTGCGACGAGGGGGCCGACTGGTTCCCCGACCTCGCCGACATGGAAGCGAAGATCACCGACCGGACCCGGGCGATCGTCGTGATCAACCCGAACAATCCGACGGGGTCGGTCTATTCGCGTGAGGTCCTCGAAGGAATCGTCGAACTGGCCCGCAGGCACTCGCTGCTGCTGTTCGCCGACGAGATCTACGACAAGATCCTGTACGACGACGCGGTGCACGTCCCCCTCGCGTCGCTGGCCCCCGACCTGCTGACCCTCACCTTCAACGGGCTGAGCAAGGCCTACCGGGTCGCCGGGTTCCGCTCAGGATGGCTGATGCTGGCCGGCCCGAAGGGCCATGCGAAGTCGTACATCGAAGGTCTGAACATCCTGGCCAACATGCGACTGTGCGCGAACGTGCCCGCGCAGCACGCGATCCAGACCGCGCTCGGCGGCCACCAGTCGATCAACGACCTGATCCTCCCCGGCGGCAGGCTGCTGGCGCAGCGCGACGCGGCGTACGAGGCGCTCACGGCGATCGACGGCGTCAGCGTCGTCAAGCCCAAGGGCGCGCTGTACATGTTCCCGAAGATCGATCCGAAGGTCTGCCCGATCGTCGACGACGAGAAGTTCGCGCTCGACCTGCTACGCGGGCAGCGCATCCTGATCGTGCACGGGACGGGGTTCAACTGGCACGCGAAGGACCACTTCAGGATCGTCACCCTGCCGTATAAGGACGACCTGACGGAGGCGATCGGGAGGATCGGCACGTTCCTGTCCTCTTATCGGCAGTAGCCCATCCGCTGCTCATGCGTTGCACAGTGGGATTGGCCTCGCAGTTGCGGGCGTGGTCCGTGAGCCGGCGTCTTCCCGTTGAACCCGGTCCGGTCGGTCCCGCGTTCGCGGGGGGTGGAACCGCTGCTCTACGAGAGCGTTTTCGCCGCTGGTAGTCCCTTACAGAGTGCCGCTGGTAATCCCTTACAGAGTTCTGACGTAGGGCCGGATCAGGGCTTCAACGCCCCGGTCCGGCCCTACGGTCGTCTGTATGAACGTTCTTGTCACCGGCGGCGCCGGTTTCATCGGGTCGCACACCGTCGAAGCACTCCTGAAGACCGGGCACGAAGTGCGGGTCCTGGACAATGCGCCGCGTTCTCACAACACCGATTTCGTACGGGGGGACATCCAGGACAGGTCCGCGGTCGACCGGGCCCTGGACGGCGTCGAGGCGGTCGTCCACCTCGCAGCCAAGGTCGGCCTCGGCGTCGACTTCGCGGACACTCCCGACTACGTCGCCGACAACGACCTCGGCACCGCGGTGCTGCTCGCCGCCATGGCGCGTTCGGAGATCGGCCGGCTCGTCCTGGCCTCGTCGATGGTCGTGTACGGAGAGGGGCGCTACACCTGCGTCGAACACGGCGACGTCGCACCCGGGCCGCGCCCCGTCGAGGCCCTCGAACAGGGCGACTTCGAACCCCCGTGCCCGCAGTGCGGGCAGTCACTGCGCCCCGGATCCGTCACCGAGGACGCCCCGGCCGATCCACGCAATGTGTACGCGGCGACCAAACTCGCCCAGGAGCACCTGGCTGCGTGCTGGGCCCGCAGCACCGGGGGCGTGGCCACCGCGCTGCGCTATCACAACGTGTACGGCCCGGGGATGCCCCGCGACACTCCGTACGCCGGGGTGGCCGCGGTCTTCCGCTCCGAACTGGCGGCCGGGCGGGCCCCGAAGGTCTTCGAGGACGGCGGGCAGCGCCGGGACTTCATCCACGTGCGCGATGTCGCCGCGGCCAACGTGGCGGCGCTGGGCCGGACCGGCGGCGGACTGCGGGCCTACAACGTGGCGACCGGAGTCCCGCACACCGTGGGGGACATGGCCGGGGCCCTGGCGGCGGCGTACGGCGGGCCCGCGCCGCAGGTGACCGGTCAGTACCGGCTCGGCGATGTCCGCCACGTCACCGCGGCGGCCCGGCGGATCGGCGAGGAACTGGACTGGCGGGCCGGGGTCGCGTTCGCGGACGGGATGGCGGAGTTCGCGAAGGAGTAGACGGCGTGCGGGATCCGGGGCCGCCGTACGGGTCCGGATCCACCAAGGTCACACAATTGCCAGACAGTGCGGCAACCGCACCTCGAACCTGCACCCGCCGCGGATGTTCCCCACGGACACCCGGCCGTCGTGCGCCTCCACGATGCCCTGCACGATCGCCAGACCGAGGCCCGCGCCCGTGTCGGGCCCGGGTGTGCGGGCCTGGACGCCCCGCCAGCCGGTTTCGAACACGCGAGGCAGGTCCGCGTCCGGGATTCCGCCGCAGCTGTCGGTGACCGCCACGATCACCTCACCTACACCGTCGGTCACGTCCAGCATCACGCTGCCGTCCGCAGGCGTATGCCGGATCGCGTTGACCAGCAGGTTCGTCAGCGCCCGGTTCATCTGCTGACTGTCCACCCGGACCGGCGACGCGGAACACCCGTGCCCGGCCAACCGCACACTGTGCGACCGCGCCAGTGCCTCGGTGCCGGCCAGGACGTCGTCGACGAGGTCCCGCACCGGCACCTGCCGCAGGGACAGCGCCAACGCGCCGGCCTGTATGCGGGAGAGTTCGAACAGATCGTTGACCATGCCGTTGAGCCGGTCCACCTCCACCACGATCTGCCGGTGGTAGCGGTCAGGGTCGTCCGTGACACCGTCCTCCAGGGACTCGGCCATCGCCCGCATCCCCGCCAGGGGCGTACGCAGATCGTGGGAGATCCACGCGATCAGCTCACGGCGCGACTTCTCCAGCGCCCGCTCGCGCTCCTTGGCCTCGGTCAACTGGCGGTGTGTTGTGGTCAACTCCGTTGCCAACAAGGAGAGTTCTGCAACATTGGAGTTCACCGGGGCCAGCAGTGGCAGATCGCCGCCGATGCGGTGCGCCGCGCGTTGCAGCGCGCGGACCTGCGCGACCACCGGGCGGGCCAGCACAGCGGCTCCGCCCACCGCGCCCACGGCGGAGACGGCGCACACGACCATCATCACGGTCAGGTCGTGCGGGGAGAGGAACATCGCCTTCGCGACCCCGATGGTCCCCGCGGCCATCACCAGCACGGTCACCGCGGACACCAGCGACAGGAACACGGCGAGCCGCTGGGGCCGCAGGAGACGCAGCAGCCCGAAACCCACGAGCAGCGCGGCCAGCCCGCAGCCGCCGGCGATCAGGCAGATGAGCAGGAAGTCCTTCAGGGGCACGGGGCCTCCTCGGCTGCGCCGGGCCGTGGCGGACGGGACCGAGGTGCATCGTGGTGTGGCGGGTCATGGTGTGGCGGGTCCGACGGCGGCGCGTCGAAGCGGTAGCCGACGCCCCACACCGTCACCAGCAGCTTCGGCACAGCGGGGTCCTCCTCGACCTTCTCCCGCAGCCGCCGGACGTGCACGGTGACGGTCGACTGGTCGCCGAACTCCCAGCCCCACACCTCACGCATCAGTTCCTCACGGGAGAACGCCCGGCCCGGATGCTTCAGGAAGAAGCCGAGCAGGTCGAACTCGCGGGCGGTCAGCGGGACGGCCAAGCCGTCGCGGGTGACCTGGTGCGCCACGGTGTCCACGGTGAATCCCGCCCCGTGCACCGGGCGGGCCGCCGGGACAGGCCCCGCCGCGGGTGCCGCGGGCTTCGGGGGCGCCGCCCGGCGCAGCACCGACTGCACCCGCAGGGTCAGCTCGCGGGGGCTGAACGGCTTGGTCACGTAGTCGTCGGCGCCGACCTCGAGCCCCAGGATGCGGTCGTCCTCCTCGCCGAGCGCGGTGAGCATGACCACGGGCACCGGGCCGGTGGCGCGCAGTCGGCGGCACACTTCGAGGCCGTCCATGCCGGGCAGCATCAGATCGAGGACGACCAGGTCGGGGACGGTCTCCCGGGCCATGGCGAGCGCGGTGGGACCGTCGGGGGCGTGGCTGGTGGTGAGGCCGGCCCGGCGCAGGTAGGCCACGACGACTTCGGCCACGGTGGGGTCGTCATCAACGACGAGGACATGGGGCACGGGCCGAGTTTATGTCCGAAAAGCAGGAGAGTACGCGCCTGCGTCGGCAGCCGTACGACTTCCGTAAGGAACGGGTTCGACGTTCGAATTCCGTAAGCGGCCTAATACCCGGAATCCGGCCTCCGGGCTTCTAGCGTGATCCGTATGGAAGATTCGCATCGTGCCGTGGATGTAGTGCTGCCCTGCCTCGACGAGGCCGGGGCGCTGCCGTGGGTGCTGGGCCGGATGCCGGACGGCTTCCGGGCGATCGTCGTCGACAACGGGTCGACGGACGGCACAGCAGAGGTGGCGGGGGAGCTCGGCGCGCTGGTGGTGTCGGAGCCCCGCCGGGGTTTCGGCTCCGCCTGCCACGCCGGTCTCCTCGCGGCCACCGCGCCGGTCGTGTGCTTCATCGACGGCGACGCGAGCCTGGACCCGCGGGACCTGCCGTCGGTGGCCTGGCCCGTCCTCGGGGGCGGCGCCGACCTGATGCTGGGCCGCCGGACGCCGACCGTGCGGGGTGCCTGGCCGGCGCACGCGCGGCTGGCGAACCGGGTCCTCGCGTGGCGGCTGCGCTCCCTCACCGGCGTGCGGTTGCAGGACCTGGGACCGATGCGGGCCGGGCGGCGCGAAGCACTGCTCGCCCTCAGGATCACCGACCGGCGCTCGGGCTACCCCCTGGAGATGGTGGTGAAGGCCGCTGCGGCGGGGTGGGAGATCGGTGAAGTGCCGGTGCCCTACCTGCCGCGCACCGGCCGGTCGAAGGTCACGGGCACGGTGCGCGGCACCGTCGGCGCGGTCCGCGACATGAGCGCGGTCCTTGCGGGTGTGCGATGAGGGCGACCACGACGGACACCCTCATCGTCATCGCCAAGTCGCCCGTGCCGGGCCGGGTCAAGACCCGGTTGTGCCCACCGCTGACCCCGCACCAGGCGGCCCTGGTCGCCGGAGCGGCGCTGGCCGACACACTCCAAGCCGTCGCGGCCACTCCGGTCCGGCGCAGGCTCCTGATGCTGGACGGCGCCCCCAGCGACTGGCTGCCCGCCGGATTCGACGTCCTTCCGCAGTGCGCCGGCGGCCTCGACCTCCGGCTGGCCGACTCCTTCGCGCAGGCCGGGCCCGGCCCGGCACTGCTCATCGGGATGGACACCCCGCAGGTCACCGCGGAACTGCTGACCGTCGACTGGACGGGCGTGGACGCCTGGTTCGGCCCCGCGGCCGACGGGGGGTTCTGGGCCCTCGGGCTGCGGAACCCCGACCCGCGGCTGCTCACCGGAGTGCCGATGTCCACCGCACGGACCGGAGCGGTGCTCTACAGGCGGCTGCTGCGCGCCGGACTGACCGTGCGGGACCTGCCCGAACTCGTCGACGTGGACACGGTGGCCGAGCTCGCCCTCGTGTCCCGGCAGGCCCCGCACACCCGCTGCGCCGCACTGGCCGCCGGGCTGCTCGGAGCGGGCGTATGACGCTCGCCCTGGCCACCGACCCCTACGAAGTGGCGCTGCGCGACGGTGGTCCCCTCTACCTGCGCCGCAGCGACGGACGGCGTATCCGCCTTGAAGTCGAACGCTGGCGCGCCGCCGCGGACTCCACGGACGCCGCCGTCCTCGACCGGTGTACGGGGGAGACCCTCGACATCGGCTGCGGCCCCGGCCGGCTGGTCGCGGCACTGGCCCGCAGGGGCGTGCCGGTCCTGGGCATCGACCTCGCGCCGACGGCCGTGGAACTGACGTGCGCGTCCGGCGGCACGGCCATGTGCCGCTCGGTGTTCGAACCGCTGCCGGGCGAGGGCCGCTGGCGCACGGCGCTCCTCGCCGACGGCAACCTCGGCATCGGCGGCGACGCGCGGGCACTGCTCACCCGGGTGCGTGAACTCCTCACCCCAGGCGGACTGTTGATCGCCGAGACGGATCAGGAGGACGTCCACGAGCGTTTCGCCGCCGTGGTCGAGGACGGCGAGGGCCGGCGGGGGGTGCCGTTCCGCTGGACCAGGGTGGGCGCGCGGGCGCTGCGCGGACTGGCTCCGGAGTGCGGCTTCGAAGTGCGCGGTTCATGGACGCACGGAGCCCGGAGTTTTGTCGAGCTGAACCGCTGGTGACGCGCCCGGGGTTTCCAGAGGGTAGCCACTCTGGAAACCCCGTGTCCGTTACCGGGGCTGTCTTCTGCGCAGCCCCCGCAGGACACACACTCCGGCCGTGACCACCACCACCAGGAACCAGATCAGTGTCAGGTTCCGCCCGTAGTCCAGCGGCAGCACCGACGGGTTCGCGACAGGGCCGGTGCGCACCAGTGCGGGCAGCGCCACCAGGGTCGCCGCGGTCCCGGCCGCGAGGCCGCCGAGCACGGTGTGCCGCAACCACTCCGCCGGGATCAGCCGCGTCAGCGCCACCCCGACCCCGAAGACCAGCAGCGCGAACAGCCCGTCGTGCAGCACAAGCCCGCCCGCCAGCCACTTTCCCAGGCCGATGCGGTCCGGCACGCCGGGGTCGTCCCACAGCCCGTCGACCCCGAAGCCGATCCCGGCCAGGCCGACGGCGCCCAGCACACCCCGGACAAGATTCTTCACGACAGGACCTCCAGTCGGGTTACCCACTTGGTCTGGAGCACCCCGGGGCGGTTCGGCGCGATGATCCGCGCCGGGTAGCCGTGGTCCGGGGCCAGGACTTCGCCGTTGAGCGTCAGCGCCAGCAGGGTGAGGGAGTCACGGGCGAACTCGGGCGGCAGCTCGGTCACGGAGTACGGGCTGTACTTTTCGTGCGAGACGACGCGCACCCGGGACTTCCTGTCGCCTCCGGCCCGCGCCACCAGGTCGGCGATACGCACGCCCGACCAGTCGGCGCCGGCACTCCAGCCCTCCACACAGGAGATCGGCAGGGTGGCCGCGTGCTGCGGCATCGCCAGGAGTTCGGCACGGGTGAGCGTGAAGGGCCTGGGGCCCACCACGTCGAGCCGCCAGTCGGGGGCCTGGGTGGCCGCCAGCACGTTCGCGGCCAGGGCTGTGCGGTTCACCGGCAGTCCCTGTGGCCCCCTGTCGGCGCGGCGCGGGGCCAGGAGGGAGATCTTCCGCAGGGGGGTGACGGTCTGTCCCACAGTGGCGAGGGTGACCACACCCACCGAAACGCCCAGGGCGGTGAGCAGCCCACGGCGTGACACCGCGTCGGGGTCCCCGGCACGTTTGCGCCGCCAGTGCTCGGTGATCTTCGGCAGCTGGACCGCGATGTGCAGGGTCACCGAACCGGCCAGGACCCACGCGATCCACCAGTGCGCGGGCACGAAGAAGAACGGCCACGGATACCACTGGACGGTATTGATCAGGCCGGTGGCCAGCTCGAAGAGCCCGGCGGCGACCAGGACGGCGACCGAGAGCCGTTCCAGCCCGTGGCGTACGGACTTCGCCGGCGGCCAGGTGAACAACCGCGGATAGACCACCCAGAGCTTCACCAACAGCAACGGGACGGACGCGATCCCGGCGGCGACGTGCAGACCCTGCGTCACCCGGTAGCCCCACACCGGCCGCGACGGCAGGGCCAGCCAGTGTGGCTGATGCTGCATCACATGGCTCAGCACCCCGGTCAGGAAGCAGACGGTGAACGCCAGCCCGAGGAGCCGGCCGACGAC
The DNA here is from genome assembly GCF_057291755.1 of Kitasatospora sp. UYEF31. Classification (NCBI taxonomy): domain Bacteria; kingdom Bacillati; phylum Actinomycetota; class Actinomycetes; order Kitasatosporales; family Streptomycetaceae; genus Kitasatospora; species Kitasatospora sp. UYEF31. The sequence continues at coordinate 92,858 of NZ_JBXAWK010000002.1, read as the reverse complement.
CACCGCAGTACGCGGATCGTGCAGTTTCGTCCTGAACGCGTTCTCGCGGAAGGGCCCGCGCCGCAGTGCCCGCGGTGGTTCGGGGAGTTTCAGGTCGGGGAGCTTGAAATTGCTCTGCATGCTTTCCATGACACCGCTATGAACGCCGGAAATACCGCATTGGCGTGCTTACGGAAATCTGACGGGACTACCGGCGGCCCGCCGGACCGGACCATCGGCGCCCAGGTCTTACAGATGTCTGACAGGAGGGCGGATTCCAGCGGATTCCGGCGGGCGCGGTGCCACGCTGGGGCCGTGATCAGAACGAAGGCGAACGTACGGACGGCGGCTGCGCTCCTCGCCGTGGGAGCGCTGGCCTACGGCGTCGGCCTGGCCGTCCACGGGCCACACACCCGCCCCGGCGACCCCGGCACCTACGCGGTCTACGGCGCGATGTGGGCGGTGTTCGCCGTCGCCGCGTGGCTCGTACGCGGAATCCCGGTCCGCCGCGCGGTGTGGCTCATCCTCGCCGGAGGAGTGCTGCTCCAGGCGGTCGCCGTCTCCGGGCCACCGCAGACCAGCGACGACTCCTACCGCTACGCCTTCGACGGGCGGGTGCAGGCCGCGGGGATCTCCCCGTACCAGTACACACCGCAGGACCCCGCGCTGGCCGCGTTCCGCGACCCGTGGCTGTTCCCCGCGGGAGATTGCACGGGCTGGTTCAAGCACCCGGTCGCCGACGGGTGCACCCTCATCAACCGGCCCGCCGTGCACACCATCTACCCGCCGGTGGCCGAGGCCTACTACCTCGGCCTGCACGCCGTCACCCCGTCCGGCCACCGTGAACCCGTGCAACTCGGGGCGGCCCTGCTCGCCGTCGCCGTGACCGTCCTGCTCCTGTGGCTCCTGCGCCGCCGCGATCCGCGCCTGGTCGCACTGTGGGCGTGGTGCCCGCTCGTCGCGCTGGAGTGCGGGAACAACGCACACGTCGACGTCCTCGGCGTCCTGCTGATGATCGCCGGGCTGGCCGCGACCGCAGTCCGGCGCACCACCGTCGGCGCGGTCCTGCTCGCCTGCGCGGTCGCGGTGAAGATGTTCCCCGCCGCAGCCTTCGCCGGCACGCTGCGCCGTCGGCCCTTCCTGCAGGCCGGCGTGGCCGTGGCCACCGTGGTGGCGGTCTACCTGCCGCACGTGTGGGCCACCGGGGGCGCTGTCATCGGCTTCCTCCCCGGCTACCTGAAGGAGGAGAAGTACGAGGACGGCGCGCGGTTCGGGCTGCTCACGCTCGTGCTGCCCGACTCCGTCACCCCGTACGCGGCAGTGCTGGTCCTGCTTGTCGTGGCGTTCTTCGTCGTCCGTTCCTCGGACCCGGACCGCCCGTGGACCGGCGCACTGACGATGACCGGGGCGATGCTCCTGGTCCTGGCCCCGATGTACCCCTGGTACGCCCTGCTCCTCGTCGGCCTGGTGGTCCTGGACGGCCGCTGGGAATGGCTGTCCGTCCCCGTCGCCGGGTACGCCCTGTGCTTCACCTGGACCGCGGACCTGACACCCGGCCAGGTCCTGTGGATCCACCAGGGCGGCTACGGGGCGGCGCTGATCGCGGTACTGGCGGGTGTGGTGCTGCGCCGGAGAAACCACGGGCGCGGTGAACCCGGTCCGCAACTCCACCACGGCCTGACGAACGGACAAAAAGAACCGGTTACTTCAGCTGCGGGATGATCCGCTCGCCCCACAGGGCGGCCTGCTCGCAGAACTCCGCGCGGCTGCGCACCGGGAGGCTGACGGTCACGCCGGTGACCCCCGCCGCGGCCTGTTCGCGGAGGTCCTCGACCACCGCGTCGGCATTGATGTCGTCACCGGTGAACATGCTGAGACCGCGCGGCATGAAGGTGATGTCCACCGGGTCCGTGCGGCCGACGGACCCGGCGTATTCGCGCAGGTACTCAAGGCGTTTCTTCAGATCCTCAAGCGTCTCAAGCCCTGGGGTCTTCAGGTGCTTGGCGGCCGAGGCGGGCGCGGGCATCGGCAGCCAGCCGTCGCCCAGGTCCACCACCCGGCGGATCGCGCGCTTGCTGTTGCCGCCGATCCAGACCGGGATGCGCGGCTGGACGGGCTTCGGCAGCATGGTGTTGCCCACGGCGCCGAATTCGCTGACGCTTTCCCCGGTCCACGCGGCGCGCATGGCTTTCAGAGCGTCGTCCAGTACATCGTTGCGGTGCTCGAAGTCGCCGCCGAGCGCCGCGAATTCGGGCTCCAGGTAGCCGGCCCCCACGCCGAGGATGACCCGTCCGCCGGACATCGCGTCCAGCGTGGAGAGCATCTTCGCCGAGATGAACGGGTTCCGGTAGGCGGGCACGAACAGGTTCGTGTGCAGCCGCAGGGAGGTGGTCGCCGCGGCGGCGAACGACAGGGTGACCATCGGGTCGAGCGTGTGGTGGCCGCCGTGCGCGAGCCACGCGTCACCGGGGAAGGGGTGGTCGGTGGTGAACACCGCGTCGAACCCGGCGTTCTCGGCCGCGCGGGACATCTCCATGACCGCTCCGGCGCTGATCAGGTCGGGACCGGCGTCGACAAGATGGGTGGGCAGACCCAGCGAGATGAACATGGCGGCAACCTAGCACCGCGTTCTGACGATCAGTCAGAAATGTGGGCTACTCCACCGGGCGCGGCCCTTCGGGGTCACCCGTCATACCGCACCGCCGGCGGCACGCCCTTCCCCAGTACGGGTGTCAGCCACCGGTCGTGCAGCCGCGTCCACGTCCCGTCCTTCTTCGTGCGTTCGACGACGCCGTTGAGGAACCGTACGAAATCGGGGTCGCCCTTGGGTGCGGCGATGGCCGACAGCTGTTCGTTCTGCGGCCGGCCGACGACCACGAGGGTGGGGTCCTGGGCCGCCAGGCCGTACAGCAGCGCCGAGTTGGTGGACGCCGCGTCCACCAGACCGCGCTGCAGCGCCACCAGGCAGTCCGTCCGGTCGGCCACGCCGTACGGGATCGCCCCGGACGCGGATATCTCCCGGATCGTGGTGGTGTTGTTGACCGCGCACACCCGCTTTCCACGCAGGTCGGAGAGGTTCTGTACGGCCGCCCCCCTGGGCATCAGGATGCGCTGGCTGTCCGCCAGGTAGGGGGCGCTGAAGTCCACCTTCGCCAGGCGTTCGCAGTCGATGCTCACCGTGTCCACCACGATGTCGACCTGCGGTTCGCCGGGGAGGTGTTCGGCGTCGACCACGTCGATCCGCTGAGTGGGGGAGATCACCTTCAGCCGGATGCGGTCCGGGTCGCCGAAGACCGCCTGGGCGACCTCCCTGGCCATGTCGATGTCGAAACCGGTGATCGCCCCGGTCGAGGTGTCGAGCGTGGCGAAGAACTTGGTGTTCTGGTCGACGCCGACCGACAGGTAACCCTGGGCGCGGATCCGGTCCAGCGTCTTGTTCCCGGTCGGTGCGGTGCCCGGGGCGGGGAGGGCCGAAGGCCGCAGGTTCCGCGTCGGATCGCAGTCGGTGCGGGCGGGTTTGATCGGCTGATCCGTCACGCCGACCTCGAACCGGTAGGGCGACGGCGGCGGCTGTGCGGCGGGCTGGTCCGCTGTGGCGGTGCCGCAGGCGGTGGCCAACAGGACCGGTGCGGCCCAGGCTGCGGCTCGGGACCAACGTGTCATTCCGTACTCCCCGGCTGAACCTGCGCGCCCGCACCGCGGTGTGCGGACGAGAGCAGGATCGCAGGCGGGCGACGATCGCGTACGAGGGATCACCCTCATGAAACGGGACCTACAGGCGGACCTTCGCCAGCTGCCGGGACTGCGCGACCAGCCGGTCGGATTCGTCCCACACCTCGCAGTCCTCCTCCAGGAACCCGCCGGCCAGGTTGCGCGTGGTGATGGCGACCCGCAGCCAGCCCGGTACCGGCTTCGCCCGTACGTGCACGGTGAGTTCGACGGTCGGCACCCAGCCGCGCAGGCCGATGTCGAAGGCGGTCGGCGGCAGCGCGTCCACCGCGAGCAGCAGCGCGAGGGGGTCCGGCGCGCGGCCGTCGGCCAGCCGCCACCAGGCGCGCATCTCGCCCCTGCCGGAGGGGTTCCCGGACAGCCAGCCGGCGGTGGCCGGGTCGATCCGCTCGTCCAGGCGGTCCATGAAGGAGCTCCGGCGTTTGGGTCCGAGGCCCTGCCGGGGGCAGTCGTCCGGCGGCGGCATGTCCGGAGGGCGCGCGGTCGTGCGTACGTCGTCGGGGAGCGAGCCGAGGTCCCCGTAGGCCGCGGTGACGTGCACGCGGTTCACCGGCAGGCCGTCCGATCCGGTCTGGACGATCCGCGCGGTGCCGGAGCTGACCGTGCGCCCGGCGCGCAGCAGTTCGGTCTCCACTACGGCCGGGCCCGGCTGGGACGCGGTCAGGTAGTGCGCGGTGATGGTGAACGGGTCCGGGTGGGGGAGCGTTTCAGCCAGCGCCCGCGCGGCGAGGGTCAGCAGGTAGCCCCCGTTCAGGCCCATCCCGATGCCCCAGTCCGCCGAGAGCGCGGCGTCGAAGACGTTCGGGTCGTCCGTACGGCGGACGACTTCGGTGTCCCGGTCCAGCTCGAAGGCGGCCTCAGGCTGCCGCAGGGCCTCGTGCGTCATGGCGCGAATCCTCGCAGGTCAGCGCTTGAAGATCCGGTCCGGGTGGGTGCCGCGGTGGAAGGTGACCGGAAAAGAGCGTTGCGAACGAACGAGTCCCGATATATCGTTGAGCCATCGACAACAGTCGACGACTGATCATTGAGATCATTCACAGCGACATCATTCAGAACGGCACTGTTTCGAGCGGCGCCGTTCACAGTGACATCACTCAGAGCAATCAGGGAGAACACCATGCGACACCGTCACTGGGGCCACGAAGCCCCGCAAGGCGAGTACGACCAGAAGCGCGCCGCGTTCGGCGGCTGGGGCGGCCCCGGAGGGCCGGGCGGCTTCGGCGGTCCGGGCTTCGGACCCGGCTTCGGCTTCGGCGGCCACCGGGGCCGCGGTGGTCACGGGCGGGGCAGGGCCAAGCGCGGCGACGTCCGCGCTTCGATCATCGCGCTGCTCAGCGAGCGGCCGATGCACGGCTACGAGATGATCCAGGAGATCGGTGAGCGCACCAACCAGGTCTGGAAGCCCAGCCCCGGTTCGGTCTACCCGACGCTCCAGCTCCTGGAGGACGAAGGCATCGTCACCGGCAAGTCCGACGGCGGCAAGAAGCTCTTCGTCCTCACTGACACCGGCCGCGCCGAGGCCGGGCGGCAGGCCGAGGGCACGACCCCGTGGGACTTCGCCAACGAAGGCGTGGACATGGAGTCGTGGCAGGACGTCGGCCGCGCCGTCGGCCAGACCGCCGAGGCGCTGCGCCAGGTCATGATGACCGGCACCGAAGAGCAGCGCGAGCAGGCCATGAAGGTCCTCGCGGACACGAAGAAGAAGCTGTACGCGATCCTCGCCGAGAGTGAGTGAAAGCAGGGGCCGGGGGCGCGTAAGCACCCCCCGATCCGCCTTCGGCGGGTTCACCGTACGAACAGATAATGATCGACGGGTGGTGGGTGTCATATATCGACACCCACCCCCCGTCGATCAGGAGATCTCAGCTGTGGTCACCACGGCGCGACGCGGTAGTCCTTCAAGAAGCACCCCGACAACAGGTCTCCGCGCTCACCCCGGACGATCGGGTCGTACACCCGCGCCGCTCCGTCCACGATGTCCAGCGGCGTCCACCGGCAGAAGCGAACGTACGGTCGACTCGCCCGTCGGCGACGACTCCAGCTCGAACCGGAAAGCGCCGGGGCCGAGGGCCGCGCGCTCGCCGGCTATCAGTGCCGCGTATGCCTCAGGGGGCCGCCGGATCGTCTGTGCCGCGTTGTTGACCAGGATGTCCAGCGGACGCCCCTCGGCCAGCAGCCCGTCGCACCAGGCGATCAGCCGGCCCGGATCACGCAGGTCGAGTGCGGCGATGCGCAGGCGGCCGGCCCAGTCCGCATAGTCGGGCGCCGCCGCGAACCGGGTCAGTGTGTCGTGCGGGAAACGCGAGGCCACCGTCACCTCCGCGCCGTCGCGCAGCAGTTTCAGCACCAGCTCGAAGCCGATCTTCGCCCGGCCGCCGGTCACCAGCGCCCGGCGCCCGGTCAGATCCGTACGGGCCCGTCGACGCTCCCGGTTCTCCACCGCGCAGGTGGGGCACAGCAGATGGTAGAAGCAGTCAAGGCCGGTGTAGAAGTCCTTGCTGACGTAGCAGCGCTGGGGTGGGACCTTCCCGATGCGCGACGGGAGTCCGGCATCGTCCAACGGGAGGTCCTCGACGCGGTCGGCCGCGCCGGTCGCCGTACGGACGAGCAGATTCGTCGCGGTCGGCCGCCTTCGCCTGCCGGCGTTCGGCGCGGGCCCGGTGCCGACCGGTGCGGGAGAACCCCGACAGTGCGCGCTCGATGCACACCCGCGTCGGGTCGCCGTAGGGGAGTTCCGCGTGGGCGGCCAGGACGGCGAGGCAGTCGTCGAGCGAGGGGGTTGCTGTACCGGTCACTTCGGGCTCCCGTTCGGATGAAGACCGACCCTAGGTGTCGGCGGGATCGGGCCGGGGCCCGGGTTCGCACAGGTTCACGACACGCTCCTCGGACAGGGGCTGACGGACTGTGAGATTAGCCGGGGGAGCGGTGGCGGGGCATCCGGTTTTGGCCCGGTGAGTTCTTCCCGGACAGCAGGAAGGGCCCGGTCGGGGACCGGGCCCTTCCTGTTTTGCCGGGGTGCTACCGCACGCTCTTGATCTTCAGCGCGAGCAGCGCGCCGCAGAGCGAGATGGCCGCCGCGACCGGGAAGAGCATGTCGTACCCGCCGAGGTCGGTGATGATGAACGCCGCGATGGTCGGGGCCAGGATCTGCGGACCCGCGTTGGCGATGTTGATCAGGCCCATGTCCTTGCCGACGTCGTCCTTGTCCGGCAGGACCTTGGTGATCAGCGCCATGTCCACGGCCATGTAGGTGCCCAGGGCGAAACCGTTGGCCACCTGGAAGAGCGCCATGCCGTTCTCCGTCGGGAAGGCCATCGGGATCGCCAGCGAGGCGGCGATCAGGATGCCTGAGGCGAGGACGAAGGGCTTGACCCGGCCGACGCGGTCGACGATCGGGCCGATGAAGCCGGCCGCAAGGAGGGTGACCACGGCGTTCAGCGCCATCTGGGCGCCCATCACCGGGCCGACCTTGTCCATCGGCACGCCGATGTGGCTGATCAGGATGTACGAGGTGTAGCCGAAGATCAGGAAGTAGCCGAGCATCACGCCGAGGCGGGAGACCAGGGCCAGCAGGAAGTCCGAGTGCTCCCTCGGATCGATCACGAAGCCCTTGAAGAACGCGCCGAGGTCGAACGGCTCACGCGGGACGTGCTGGTTCGACTTGTCCGGGCTGAGGAGGACGAAGGCCAGCGCCGCGGCCACGATCATCGCGGCGACCAGGTAGTAGGCCCCGGAGAACTCCATGGTGACCATGTTGACGAACCGGCCGTCGAAGCCACCGATCGTCTGGTGGATGCCGAAGTACTTCAGGTTGATGCCGACCAGCAGGAACGAGGCCAGGATCGTGCCCAGCGGGATGCCGAAGCCGACCAGCGCGGAGAAGGTGCCGAGCTTCTTGGCCGGGACACGGTCGGGCATGACGGCCGTCAGTGCCGCCTGGTAGCCGTTCATCATGAACTGGACGGCACCCCAGCTGATGCCCAGCATCGCGATGCTGCTCGCCTGCGCCTGGAGGAGCAGGAGCCCGGCGCCGGTGAACCCGCAGAGCAGGATCCACGGGGCGCGGCGGCCGAAGCGGGAGCGCGTACGGTCCGAGAGCTGGCCGAACAGCGGGTTGCCGATCGTGGCGAGGACCGCGCCGATGGTGCTCGCGGTCTTCAGCGCGTCCGGGTCCGCACCGCCGGTGATCTTGATTACCTGAAGGGGCAGGACGAATGAGCCGATGCCGATCCACAGCATGTACAGGGCGACGTTGGCCGCGGGGAGTGAGAAGTAGAGCGGGCCGAGCTTGAGACTGCCGGTCGCGCCCCCCGCCGGGGTCGCGGTCGCGGTGTGCTGCGCCTTCGTGTCGAGGCTCATGGGGATCACCTTGGTTCGGGACCTGGGGAAAATGTGGGGCGGACCTTCGCCCGCCCGTGTCCGGCGGAGTCAGCAAGTCCTGTGCGGAGATTTAGTGACACGTGTCAGTGAATCATCCAACCGAAAAGGTAGGATGCCAGGTAAAGCTTTGACAAGTGGGTAAATAGGGGTTTTTAGACATATGACGGATGATCAGCCGAGAAAACGGCCTCCCACCAGCACGGATGTCGCAAAAACCGCCGGTGTGTCACGCACCACAGTCAGCTACGTCCTCAATGGAACCGAGGACGGCCGGATCAGCCAGGCGACCAGCGCGAAGGTCCTGGCCGCCGTCCGCCAGCTCGGCTACGCGCCCAACGCCCAGGCCAGACTGCTGCGCGCGGGCACCAGCGACGTCGTCCTGATGCCCATGCCCCGCGATCCCCTCGGCCCGATGTTCGACACCCTGCTGAACCGGCTCTCCGAAGAACTCGCCGACCGCGGCCTGACCCTGCTCATCCAGGGCCACCGCCACGTGGACGACGCCGACGCCGCCCGCGGCTGGGCCGAGCTGCGCCCCGCCGCCGTCATGGTCGACTCCGAACGTGTCGTCCCCGGCACCCTCAAGACCCTCCGGGCCGCCGGCGTCGAATCAGTCCTCGCGTACGGACCGCACCGGCTCGACGGCATCCCGACCGTCGTATTCGACGACCGGGCCATCGGCGAGGAGGTCGCCCGGCACCTGCTGGCCCGCGGCCACCAGCGGGTCGCCTGCCTGGTCCCCGCCGGACGCCTCACTGTCCTCGGCGAGGGCCGCTACGACGGCCTGACCGCCGCGATGAGCGCCGGAGACGGCGCGGTCGACCGCATCCCCGTCGACCGGAACCTCTACCAGCAGTTGCAGACGCTGTTCCTGTGGCGGCCCTGGGAGGAACGGCCCACCGCATTGTTCGCCTACAACGACGAGCACGCGATGATGGCGATGAACGCGCTCCAGACCCTGGGCCTGGCCGTCCCGCAGGATGTGGCCGTCATCGGCGCGGACAACCTCGACATCTGCACGCTCCTCCGCCCGCGGCTGACGAGCGTGGCGATCGACATGCCGGCCATGGCGCGGGTGACCGCCGACGTGCTGCGTGGCCTGGTCGACGGGGTACGCCCCGCGGCGGACGCGGACCTGACGGTGCTTCCACAGCTCACGGTGCGCGAATCGGGCTGAACACCCCCGAATACCGCTTAGTCGCCGGTTGTTGAGTGCCGCGTCCGAGCTCTCTAGTGCAGATCTGAAGACAACGGGCGGGTTTCGTGAAGATCACCGTTAAAGAACTGTATGAGACCTGCCTCACGAACCCCTTGTCAACGGGTGTTCCGGCGGGCCAAGATCTCCCTCGTCCACCGCTGACACGTGTCAGTAGCACAGTCGTCATAGGTGGGTGGCGAGTCGCCTCCGCAGACTCGTCTCCGTACTTCTGCACAGTTCGGATGAGAACCTATGACGACTACGAATGTCGCTGCCTCTGAAGCGGTGAAGTCCCCGGCCCAGGTCGGTGACGGTCCCGCTTACAAGCTGGGCACGCTGCACGCCACCCTGCCGGTGGTCAACATCGCCCTGTACATACTGTGGATCGGCGTCGGCGCCTACGTGCTGCCGCTCCAGGTCGCCAGCATCACCGGCCACCCGGACCCCGAGGCCCTCAAGTGGCCGTCCTTCTGGGGCGCGCTGCTCGCCACGGTCGGCAACCCGCTGTTCGGTCTGATCTCGGACCGCACCCGTAGCCGCTTCGGCCGCCGTGCCCCGTGGATCTTCATCTGCGCCTTCGCCGGCGCCAGCATGCTGGTCGTCCAGGCGCAGGCCACGTCGATCGCGATGCTGGGCCTGACCTGGGGCCTGATCCAGTTCATCATGAACGGCTACCAGGCCGCGATCACCGCGGTCATGCCCGACCGCGTGCCCGCCAAGCAGTACGGAAAGTTCTCCGCGCTGGTGGGCATGGCCATGCCGACGGCGATCATCATCGGCTCGCTCATCCTGGTCGGCGTCAACCTGAAGTACTTCGGCCTGGGTGACAAGACCGTCGGCGGCTTTGACGGCACGTTCGTCGACAATGTGGCCGGCACCTTCAAGCCGGCCTACTACCTGATCGCCGGTTTCATCGTCGTCGCCGCGCTGCTGTTCGTCTTCCTGTCCCCGGACAAGTCGAACAAGCACATGCCGCGTGAGCCGTTCAACCTGCTGGCTTTCCTCAAGGGCTTCACGGTCAACCCCAAGGAGCACCCGGACTTCGTCGTCGCCCTGTTCTCGCGAATGGGTCTGATGACGGGTTACTTCCTGGTCTCCACGTACACATTCTTCATCCTGATGGAATACATCAAGATGTCGCCGAAGGACCTCGGCCCGGCCATGGGTTCCTTGATGGCACTCAACGCAGTCTGCTCCGTCGTCGCGGCGATGGTCATCGGCCCGATCGTGGACAAGGTCGGCCGCATCAAGCCGTTCGTCCTCGGTTCCGGCATCGTGACCGCCGGGGCCCTGGCGATCCCGGCCTTCTCGCCGACCATCGGCGCGATGGTCGCCTACCAGATCATCGGCGGACTGTCCCTCGGCGCCTACATGGCCGTGGACATGGCACTGATCACCAAAGTTCTGCCCAACCCCGACAACGTCGGCAAGGACATGGGCCTGATCAACATCGCCAACGCGGGACCGCAGATCCTCGCCCCGTTCCTGGCGATCTGGATCGTCAAGGACTTCGACCTCGGCTACAAGGGTCTGTTCGCGGTCTCGGCGGTCATCTCGCTGGGCGGCGCCTGCCTCGCGCAGTTCGTCAAGCGCGTCAAGTAGTACGCGGCTGAACCGGTCGGGGCCCGTGGACCAGGTGTCCGCGGGCCCGCTGCGTTTCCTTGCCCGGGGGTCATCCGTACGCGACGGCCTTTCGGCATAGTGGCAACGGCGGGAACGCCGCCACCCAGGGGGAGCAGAGCAATGACCGAAGGCACCACGGCAACACCGGAGCACCAGCCCGTACCGGACCTCGGCCGTATCGGCCTGTGGACCGCGGCCCTCGAACACCTGCCGGTCGCGACCGGCCGTGAACTGGTCGCACAGATCGACGGACTCGGCTATGGAACCCTCTGGACGGGCGAGACGATCGGCCGGGAGAGTTTCACCGCAGCGCTCATCGCACTGGAGTCGAGCCCCCGGATCACCGTGGCCACCGGTATCTCCAGCATCTGGGCACGCGACGCGACCGCCGGTAACGGAGCGATGCGCACAGTGTCCGACGCACACCCGGGACGCTTCCTCACCGGCCTCGGCATCAGTCACGCACCGCTTGTGGAAGGACTGCGCGGAGGCGTGTACACCAAGCCACTCAGCCTCATGCGCACCTACCTCGACGCCCTGGACTCGGCGTTCTACTTCGCCGAAGGCGCCGACCGGCCCCGCCCGGCGCGCTTCCTCGCGGCGCTCGGCCCGCGCATGCTGGAACTCGCCGACCAGCGGGCGGAAGGCGCGCTGACCTACCTGGTCGTGCCCGAACACACGTCCGCCGCGCGGAAGTTGCTGACCCGGGGACTACTCGCGGTGGAACAGGCTGTGGTCCTGTCCGAGGACCGCGAGACGGTGCTGCGCCGGTCGCGGGAGTACCTCAAGATGTACCTCGGCCTGCCGAACTACCAGAAGGTGTGGCTGGGCCACGGGTTCACCGGGGCGGACTTCGCCGACGGCGGCAGTGAGCGGCTCATCGACGCGCTGGTGGCTTCCGGGGATGTGGACGCGGTGCGCGGGCACGTGGACAGGCAGTTCGCGGCCGGGGCGGACCACGTGTGCGTCCAGGTGCTCGGGGAGTCGGTGGGGGACCTGCCGATGGGGGAGGTGCGGGAGTTGGCGGGGTTGCTGTGAGGGGCGATTGCGTTTGCGGCCGCGTCACCGCTTGGGGTGCGTCACTGTAGCTGTAGCTGTAGCTGTAGCTGTAGCTGTAGCTGTAGCTGTAGCTGTAGCTGTAGCTGGGTCACTGTCGTCGGGGTCGCGTCGGGCATGCTCGGAGTGTTGTGGAATGTTGTGGAATGATCTTGATCCACGACACTCCGAGCATGCCTGACGCGGTCGCGGCTAAGGCGCTGGCGGCAGTTGTAGTGGTGCCGGTGGTTCCGGTGGTTCCGGTGGTGCCGGTGGTTCCGGTGGTTCCGGTGTTACCGGGTCAGGCGGTGAGCGCCGCCACCGCCGTGTCCACATCAGCCTCTGTCGTATACAGGTGGAACGAAGCCCGAACCCGGCCCGCGCGGACTGCCGTACGGATCCCGGCCGCCCGCAACTTCTCCTCCGCGCCGGGGACGTCCACGCTGACGATCGCGCTGTTCCCGGGCGCGTGGCCGAGCCCGGCCAGGAAGCGGTTGGCCAGCGCGACGTCGTACGCGTTGATCTTCTCCACGCCGACCGCCTCGACCAGTTCGAGCGCGGGAGCCGAGCCGACCCAGGCGAACCAGTCCGGCGAAGTGTCGAACCGGCGGGCGTCCCCGGCCAGCCGCAACGGCAGCCCGTAGTAGGAGGAGTGGACGTCGCCACCGGCGTACCAGCCGGCGCTCAGCGGGATGATCCGCTCACACAACTCCGGTGCCAGGTAGGCGAGGGACGCGCCGCGTGGGGACATCAGCCACTTGTACGTATGGCACACCAGCGCGTCGTAGCGCGACGCGTCGACCGGCAGCCAGCCGCAGGCCTGGGTGGCGTCCACGACGACATCCGCGCCGTACGCGCGGGCGGCCGCCACGATCTCATCGTCCGGCGCGACCGAGCCGTCGGCTGACTGGACGAGGCTGTACGCGACGGTGTGCGTACGCTCATCGATCGCCTCGGGCAGCTTCTCCGGGGCGACGGCGACCACTTCGACGCCCCGGGCAGCGTGCGCGGCCCACGGGAAGACGTTCGAGGTGAACTCGATGTCGGGCACGAGGACCCGGGCTCCGTCCGGGACAGCGGCGGCTATCGGCGCGATCAGGCCGGAGACGGTCGCGCCGATGCACACGTCCTGCCTGGGCACGTTGACGAGCCGGGCGAAGGAGTTGCGGGCGCGTTCGGTGCACTCACCCCACGGTTCCGAGCTGGTGCGGCCGTTCCGCCAGTCGTCCTGCGCGGCGAGTACGGCCTCGAAGGCGGGCAGCGGAGGCAGGCCGTAAGAAGCGGTGTTGAGCCAGCCGGGCTCGGGGGACCAGAGGGACTGTGCGGCGTCGAGTTCCATGATCACAACGGTAGGCAGCGTTTCAGCGCAGGGACAGGGCCAATTGTGACTCGGCGGCCTTGTCTGTTGTTTCCCGGGCGCGTTCGCTGGTCGGTCCGGTCGGTCCGGTCTGGCGTGTCGGTCCAGTCCGGCGTGTCTGGCGTGTCGGATCTTCGGGGAGCCTCGTACGGATTTTCAGGCACCCGGGTCCCCGTCCGTCCGGGTCGCGATCCAGACCGGCCACGGCACCGGCGGGTTCGGCAGCGCGGTGATGTCCCGCTCGGCGAGCAGCCGTTCGAAGCCGGGCCGGTCGGCCGGGACGGCGCGTGGGTCGCCGCACATGATCTCGTACAGCGTCGCGCCCTCAGGCCCGGCGGTGAGCGGACCGAACGCGGCCCCCCGCTCCAGGGTGATGTGGGTGCCGGCAGGGCACGGCCGGTCGCCGACCAGGATCTCTCCGGCGACGACGAACACGAAATGCTCGGACATGTGCCCGTGCCGCTCGACGACCACCCCGGCGTCGTAGCGCGCGTAGATGACCGTACGTTCGGGCGTCCACTCCAGGAATTTCTCCCAGACGCTGGTCCGCCGCCCGCTGTGCGACTGCGCCTTGACCTCGTGCCAGGGCGTCTCGGATATGTGAGTGATGGTCAGTTCGGGCTTCTCGGCAGTCAATTCGGGTCTCCCGGTGTGGTTCTGCGCGCTGTGGTGCTGTGGTGCTGTGGTGTTGTGTCCGGTGTGATCACCGAAGCGTGCCGGGAGCGATGAAAGACCACAAGAGACGTCGGGACGTTGACCGGCCGGCTGCCGGGCACCTCGTTCCAGGCGTCCGGCAGTCGGCTAGCCGACCGGACCGCCGGTCAGGATGCCGTACGGGTCAGGCGCTCGGCGACGCCGTCATCGATCCTGTGTCCGGGCTGGCCGTCGCCTGCTGTTTTGCCTGCTGTGGCATCGGCTGTACCGCTGGGACGAGCAGCCGTTCGGCGAGATACCCGAACAGGACGCCGAAACCGGCCCACAGGGTGACCTGGACGGCCGCGGCCGCGAGACGGAACTGCCAGAGCAACTGCGCCGGGAAGTCCGCGGGGACTTCGTTGACCGACGGCAGGAACGCGTAGGCGAGCCCGACCGCCGTACAGAAACCGGCTACAGCGGCGACGGTGGCGTACCAGGCACCCAGACAGGGGATCAGCCGTTTGCCGATGATCACCGTGGCGACCGTCATCAGCACGCTGAGCACCATCATGAGGAAGTACAGCGCAGTGCGCCTGCCTATCGTTTCCGCGTCCCCCACCGACGGCGGATTGGCCGGGTACTTGAAGAACGGCACGAGATAGAAGGCGAGCAGCGCCGCGCCCGACAGCAGGGCCGCCGTCGCACGGGGCGTGAGACGGCCGATCCGGCCCAGGGTGAAACAGAAGGCCAGGGCCGCTATCCCGCCCAGTGCGACACCGTAGACGAGGATGCCGGTGGCCAGTCCGGCCGTCGACTGCAGGGAACGGCTGACCGCCTCCATCCCGTGTTCGTGGGCGTGCGACTCCTCATAGGCGATGGCGGAGTCCACCCGGGGTTCGCCGAGGAGGTAGGCGACGAGCAGGGCGGGCAGCGCGGCCAGCAGGCCCGCGAGCATGCCGCGGACGAGCAGGGATCTGACGACTGCGGAATTCATCGGGGTTCTCCGGTCAGTGGCACGTGCGTCAGCGGCACTTGTCCATGGCACTTGTCCATGGCACTTGTCCATGGCACTTGTCCATGGCGCTTGTTCAGTGGCACTTGTTCAGTGGCACTTGTGTCAGTGACAGGGGAAGCCCAGCAGGTGGCGGCCGTCGTGGAGCCATTCGTGGACGTTCTCACCGGAGATCAGAGCCGTCGCGCCCTGCTCCGCGCCGACGAAGTACAGCAGGGCAAGGAGCAGGACGCCGAGGAAAACCGCCCAGGGCAGGACCGTGCGCACGGGCAGCGGGGCCGGCAGGGGCCGGGCGGGGATGAGGGGTGACGCAGTGGTGTGTGCCATGGCAGGCAGGACCTCCTTGGGAACTCGCGTCCCGTTAGATGGTGCACAGACGACGGCATTGGGTCTGACTCGCGGAAACCTGACGGGTTCCCGACTCACAGTGGCGCGACCGTGCCGGACTCTCACCGGACTTCCGTCTTGCCGTCGTTGTCGGGGCTGAAGGGCCCCGGGAGCTGAAGGTACCGCCAACTGCCGGACGGGCCAAGGGCGGGGCGGGGCCGTTCGCGCACCGTGCGGGACCGGCGGATGTGCAGGAATGTTTCTTCCTGGCAGGCGACTGTTGCGGTCGGGGCAGGGGGCATGTGTGACAGTCGGGCTGTGATGGACCGGCTTCCGGAGGCCGGCCGGGACCGGTTCGGGCAGGACGGGAAAACGTTGACGGTACGGGTGACGTTGGTGTCGGCGGCGACAAGTGTCGCGTCGAAGGAAGCGCGGTTCGATGACGGCAGCCCGCTGGACGCCGGAGGTCTGCGGCAGGCCCGCGCGGCCGCCGGTGCGGTTGCGGCCGGCGGGCGGATCTTCACCTCGCCGTCGGTGCGCTGTCGGCAGACCGCCGGAGCCCTGGGCCTCACGGGGGAGCCTGTGACCGCCCTCGCCGGATGCGGGATGGGCCGCTGGCGGGGCAGGACCCTGGATCAGGTAGCTGCGCAGGAGGGGGAAGCGGTGGCCCGCTGGCTCGCAGAGCCGGGTGCCGCTCCACATGGCGGGGAGAGCCTGTCGGAGTTGTTCGACCGGGTCGGTTCGTGGCTGGACGCGCTGGCTGCCGAACCGGTTGCCACACCTGTCCCCGCGCCATGCGTGGGGCCGGTAGCGGGGCCTGTCGCGGGTCCCGGCGCCGTGTCCGCTGCCGGGTCTGTCGCCGGGTCCAGCGTCGGGTCTACCGCTCGGGGCCGGGTGCTCGCGGTGGTCGAACCTGACGTTGTACGTGCCGCCGCCGTGTACGTCCTCGGCCTGCCCGGCCCGGCGTTCTGGCGGCTGGACGTACGGCCGCTGTCCATCACTGAACTGAATGGCCGTCAGGGCCGGTGGAACATACTCCTCGGGCGGTCCGCGGATGGAGGCGTCTGAATCTGTCCGGTCTCCTCAGCTGCCGCCGACTCCTCAGCCACCTCGGACTCCTCAGCCTCCCGGTTTCACCAGGCCGGTCTCGTAGGCGAAAACCACCAGCTGGGCCCGGTCCCGGACAGCGAGTTTGACCATCGCCCGGCTGACGTGAGTCTTGGCGGTCAAGGGGCTGACGACCAGGCGGGTGGCGATCTCTTCGTTGGACAGGCCCTGGCCGACCAGGGCGGCGACCTCCTTCTCGCGGTCGGTCAGAAGTGCGAACCCGGCGGGCAGCGGTGCAGTCGGCGCCGGACGCGCGCCCGCGGTGGCGGCGTACTCCGCGATCAGCGTACGGGTGACACCCGGGGAGAGCAGGGCTTCCCCGGCGGCCACCACCCTTACCCCGCGCAGCAGTTCGGGTGGTTCGGTGTCCTTGACCAGGAACCCGGAAGCGCCGTTGCGCAGCGCCTCGAAGACGTACTCGTCCAGGTCGAAGGTGGTCAGGATGATGATCCGGACGCTGTCGAGCGCGGGGTCGGCGGTGATCCGGCGGGTCGCCTCCAGACCATCGAGGCCCGGCATCCGGATGTCCATGAGGACGATGTCGGGCTTGTGCTCGCGGGCCAGTCGCACGGCTTCCTCGCCGCCCGCGGCCTCGCCGACCACCGTCATGTCGGGCTGCGCGTCCAGGAGTGCTCTGAACCCGGCCCGGACCAGCGCCTGGTCGTCCGCCAGCACCAGTGAGATCATCCTTCGCCCGCCTTCGCCCGGTCGGCAGTGCTGTCCGCACTGTCTGTGTCGCCTGGTCGTCTGGTCTGCCTGGTCTGCCTGATCGGACTGATTGGACTGATCGGACTGATTAAACCGCTTGGCCCGTCGGTCCGTCATGGCCTGGTCCGGGCGGGGAGGACTGCATCGCGTCGAGCGCATCCGACGGTATGCCCGGGAAGTAGGCCGTGACCCGGAAGCCGCCCTGGGGCCGGGGCCCGGCGGTGACTCTGCCGCCCAACGCCACCGCCCGCTCCTGCATACCGCGCAGGCCACTGCCACCCGGCACCGGGGTCCGCGGGGGCCGGTGCGCCAGGCTGCCGGTGCCGTCGTCCTCGACCGTGACGGTCAGGGTCCGTTCGCCGTAGGCGATCCGGACACCTGCCGTGTCGGCGGCGGCGTGCCGGACCACGTTGGTCAGGGACTCCTGGACGATCCTGTACGCCGCCAGATCCACCGGCGCGGGCACCGGTCGCACACGGCCCACCCGGGTCACTGTGACGGAGAGCCCGCCCGCGGAGGTGCGGGCCACCAGGTCTTCGAGGTGGTCCAGACCCGCCGTGGGTGAGCGTGGTGCCGTCTCGCCCTGGCCCTTGAGCAGCGCCAGCGCGGAGCGGAGTTCGCCGAGCGCTTCGCCGCTGGCCCGTTTCACGGCGGTGAGTGCCGTCCGTGCCTGCTCGGGATGGTCGTCCATCAGTTCCAGGCCCACCGAAGCCTGCACGTTCATCAGTGAGATGTGGTGGGCCAGGACATCGTGCAACTCCCGGGCGATGCGCAGTCGTTCCTCGTTCCGGATGCGGCGTTCGGCGTCTTGCCGGGTGAGCAGCTTCAACCGCTCCGACACAGCCTCGGACGTCTTGTAGGCCGCGCGGATGCGGAAGGCCTCGCTGACGGTGGCCAGGAGCAGGAGCCAGGCCAGGATCCCGCCTGCTTCCAGCGCGGTGGGGCCGCGGTCCTCGGTCACCCACGGATGCAGCCACACGAAGCCTCCGTAGCCGGACGCCAGCACTGTGTAGGCCTCCCGGCGGTGGCCGGCGGATATCGCTGTGGCCAGCGCGATGATCATCGGGAGGAAGACCGGCCCCATCGGATAGTCGAGCAGGGCGTAGGCCAACGTCACACCGACCGCGCCGAACAGCACGGGGACGGGGAACCTGCGGCGCAGCGCCAACAACAGCGGACCGGCGGCCAGCAACGTGAAGCCGAGCAGGTCGAGATCCCGGTGCCCGCTCTGCCGGGAGGAGACAGTGACCGTCACCCCTACGTGGATGATCCCGACCACCACGACGATGAAAGCGTCCCTGACCCCGGCGGGCACGGGCGTGGCCAGCCGTCGCTGCAGGCGGTCCGTCAGGCGGGTGGTCCAGGGCACGGGCGGTGTCATGCGGCAAACCCTAGGCCGGGTCCGGACTGTGGGGCATCCGCTGGCGGGAGGCTGATCGTCTGCTTCCGGGGGAGCAGTACGCGGCCGTCCGGCTGCTCCCCGGGAAGCAGCGGGCCCGCCCGGAAACCGGTCGGCGACTCCCCATGGCGTACCCGGGGTGTCTTCCGGCGGCGGACGACCTCGACGGCGTCTGGCAGAAGGGTTGGGGCCATGGAACGACAGCCTTCGACCCCTACCTGTGGAGCTTCGTGATGGCTACTGCTTACAACGGTCCGCCCGAGACCAACAGTCAACGGAACAAGCCGCGGAACGCCCAGTTGAACGCCCAGACGAACGAGCAGACGGACAACCGGCCCAACCCCGGTTCATACTCCGGGACCGGCGCCGGCACGGAGACCGAAACCGTCGACCCCGCCCGCACCGACCGCTATGCGGCCTGCGCCGTCCACGCAAGGCGGGTGTACGGCGGAGGCGACGCGGAGGTCCACGCCCTCGACGACGTCACCGTCGGTTTCCCGGCCGGCCGCTTCACCGCGGTGATGGGCCCGTCCGGGTCCGGCAAGTCGACCCTGCTGCACTGCCTGGCCGGGCTCGAAACCCTGACCTGCGGCAGTGTCCACCTCGGCGGAACCGAACTGGGCACGCTGACCGACCGGGACCTGACGCGGCTGCGCCGGGACCGCATCGGCTTCGTCTTCCAGGCCTTCAACCTGCTGCCGACCCTGACCGCGTACGAGAACATCACACTGCCCGCAGCACTGGCCGGCAGCCACCCGGACACGGTGTGGCTGGACGAAGTGGTGGCTTCGGTGGGGCTGGGGGACCGCCTGCGCCACCGGCCGTCCGAACTGTCCGGCGGCCAGCAGCAGCGGGTGGCCGTCGCCCGCGCGCTGGCGACCCGCCCGGACATCGTCATGGCCGACGAGCCGACCGGCAACCTCGACTCGCGGTCGGGCGCCGACGTGCTGGCGTTGTTGCGCGGCGCGGTCGACGAACTGGGCCAGACCGTGCTGATGGTCACCCACGACGCAGCCGCGGCGGCGTTCGCCGACAGCGTCGTGTTCCTGGCCGACGGCCGGATCGCCGACCGGATGGAATCGCCCACCCAGGAGCGCGTCCTCGACCGGATGAAGGCCTTCGACCACCACAGCACTCCGTTCCCGAAGGGTGGCGTCTGATGGACAGCGTTCTGTTCAAGCTGGCAGCCAGGACACTGTGGGCCCGCAAGCGCCGCCTCGTCGGCCTGGTCCTCGCAGTCGTCATAGGCACCGCGTTCCTGTCCGGAGCGCTCACCCTCTCCGACACCCTCAAGTCCTCGATCACCGGTCTGATCCGCGACTCCGGGTCCGGCACGGACGTCGTGGTCCGCAACGCGGTCAGCGTGACCGACGCGCCCGGCAGCCAGCGCGCCGGCATCGACGCCGAACTGATCGGCCCGGTGCGGTCCGTTCCCGGAGTGACGGTCGCCGAACCACAGATCAGCGGTTACGGCCAACTGGTCGGCAAGGACGGTAAGGCGCTTACCGGCAACGGCCCCCGGCAGGCCGGGAACTGGCTCACCGACGACAAGCTCAACCCGTGGAAGCTGTACGACGGCCGGGCACCGGCAGCCCCCGGCGAGGTGGTGATCGACCGCGCCTCCGCCAAGCAGGGCCACCTGCGCCTCGGCGACAAGATCACCGTGCTGACCCCGCAGCCCGTCGCCGTCACCGTCGTCGGTATCGCCAAGTTCGGTGACGTGGACGCGTTCGTCGGCGGTTCGTACACCGCTTTCACCCTCGACGACGCCCAGCGGTATCTGACCCGGGACCCGGCGAAGATCAGCACGATCGCCGTGCACGCCGCAGCCGGAGCCGACGACAAGGAACTGGCCGCGGCGGTCCAGCGGGTCCTGCCCCCGGGTGCTCAGGCCATCAGCGGATCGGAGGCGACCGCCGAACAGACCGACTCCGTCGAGGACGGGTTCCTGAGTATCTTCCGTACCGCGATCAGTGCCTTCGCCTTGATCGCGCTGGTTGTCGCCGCAGTGAGCATCCACCACACCTTCAACGTGGTCACCGCCCAGCGGATGCGTGAAGCGGCGCTGCTGCGCGCCCTGGGCGCCTCCCGGCGCCAGGTCCTGGGGCAGGCTGTCGTGGAGGCCCTGCTGATCGGCGTCGTCGCTTCTGTGACCGGCCTGTTCGCGGGCATCGGCCTGGCCGTCGGGCTCAACGAACTGTTCACCGCCGCCGGCGTCGCCTTCCCGATCAACGGCCTGACCTTCCAGCCGTCCACCGTTGCCATCGTGCTGCCGGTCGGCATCGTGACGACTCTCGTGTCCGCCCTCGTCCCCGCTGTCCGCAGTTCGCGGGCCGCACCGGTCAGCGCCCTCCAGGAGACGGCCGCCGAACGTGCCGACGTGTCCGGCGCCCGCACCCTGTCCGGCGCGGTCGTCCTGGCATTCGGAGTCGCCGCCAGTGTCTACTCCGCAGTCGAGACCTCGCTCCTGTGGCTCGCGGTGGGCGCGCCGGCCGCCCTCGCCGGTGTCCTGCTGCTCGCCCCGGCGGCGGTCCGGGCCGTGGTCCGGCCGATCACCGCGCCGCTGCCACGGCTGCGCGGCGCGGCCGGACTCCTGGCCCGCGGCAACGTGCTGCGCAGCCCCCGCCGCACGGCGGGAGCAGCCACCGCCATGGTCGTCGGCATCGCCGTGGTCTGCCTGTTCGCGGTGTTCACCGCGTCCTTGGGGCAGGGCGTCGGCGATGAGACCCGCAAATCCGTCAACGGACAGCTGATCATCGGCGGCACCAATCCCGCGGGCTGGGCCGGTGGGGGGCAGAGCCCCGAACTGACCAGCAGAGCAGCGGAGTTGCCGCAGGTCGACGCGGTCACCGGGTTGCAGGGCGCGATGCTCCGGCTTGACGGCCACACCAGGACAGCCGTCGCCGCCGACACTATGCGGCTGTCCGACCTGCTCGACCTCGATGTGAAGTCCGGCACCGTGGACAACCTCGGCCCCGGAGGCATCGCTGTCGCCGCGGACACCGCCCACGACCAGCACTGGAACCTGGGGAGCACGGTTCGGGCGGGGTTCCCCGACGGTGCCACGCAGCAGTTCACCGTCCAGGCGCTCTACGGCCGGACGCAGCTGGTAGGCGACTATGTGATCGACCGTCAGGCCTGGTCCCCGCACGCGGTGACCAACCTGGACAGCGCCACGGTGATACTGCTCAAGCCGGGCACCGCGGTGGGTGCGGCCAAGGCCGCAGTGAAGGGAGTCGCGGCACCCTACGGCGCACCTCCCGTCCGTGACCTGGACGGCTTCGTCGACGCCCGCACGGCGATGCTCGCCACCATGCTGACCGTCATGTACGTCCTGCT
This sequence comes from Kitasatospora sp. UYEF31, assembly GCF_057291755.1. Classification (NCBI taxonomy): domain Bacteria; kingdom Bacillati; phylum Actinomycetota; class Actinomycetes; order Kitasatosporales; family Streptomycetaceae; genus Kitasatospora; species Kitasatospora sp. UYEF31. Next base: position 71,029 of record NZ_JBXAWK010000002.1, on the reverse strand, counting down.
CGCCCTCGCCCTGGTCATCGCCCTGGGCGGGATCGCCAACACCCTCTCCCTCGCGGTCTTCGAGCGCACCCGCGAACTCGGCCTGCTGCGCGCGGTGGGGGCCTCCCGGGCCCAGGTCCGCAGCGCCCTGCGCTGGGAGTCCGTCATCACCGCCGCGCTCGGCGCAGTGGCCGGACTCGGCCTGGGTATCTTCCTGGGCTGGGCTGCCCTCGGGGCCCTCGCCGGGTCGATGGACCTGACCTTCACCCTGCCGCTCACACAGCTCGCGGTGCTCCTGACGGTCGGCGTCCTGGGCGGCTTCCTCGCCGGAGTGCGGCCCGCCGCCCGCGCCGCCAGGCTCAACATCCTCCAGGCGGTGGCCGCTGACTGACGACACGCAAGCCCGGATTCCGCCCGGCAGGAGCGCACCCGAAACCCGGCCGGGCGGAACCGGAGCCTCCAACCCCGTACCACTACGCAGCCACGCCTGCCTCCGATCCCGTGGACGAAGCCCACAACCGCGCGTGCGCTCCACCGGCAGCGAGGAGTTCCAGGTGTGTCCCCACCCCCGCCACCCGGCCGCGGTCCAGTACGGCCACCCGGTCGGTGCGGGCCGCGGTCGTCAGCCGGTGCGCGACCACCAGGGGCGTGCGGCGGTGCGCGAACCGGTCGGCGCTCTGTGTCAGCGCGTCCTCGGTGGCCAGGTCCAGGGAGGCGGTCGCCTCGTCCAGGATCAGGATGTCCGGCTCCACCAGCTGCGCGCGGGCCAGGGCGAGCACGCCGACCTGCCCGAGCGCCGGTACGGCCTGCATCATCGGCCCGAACCGGGGGTTGAAGCCCACCGCGCGCAGTCGGGAGGCCGTACACCTTCCGGATCACCGCCTCAGGGCGGGCGACCTCGCGGGCTTCCTGGCCGACGCCTTTGACCACTCGTACGCCGGTGACCGCGGAGTCCACCACGGACGCGTCGGATCCGTGGGGGCGGCCTCGGGCCGGGCCGTTTTGTTGCTCACGACAACTATTCTGGGACCTTCCCAGACGGCCAAGCCTGACCGTCCCGCGGGGTGGTTCGGCGCAGTTGGCCGCACGTATTCACTCTCACGGGTGAACTTGCGTGTCCTCGACGTGCGGCCGGCGGGTGAAGTCACTCTTTCGAGTGAGTAACGCCCGTGGCTTTCTCGACAAAGCCCTACTGTGACGCCTCATGTCGACGTCATGATCCGACGTTGACGCTGCCGGCGCCGAGGTCTCTGTCTCTCCAGGTGCCGGACCGGTGGAGTACGCGCCACAAAGGAGCGCGTACAGGTGGAAGGAGTACCGGTCATGACGGTCATTCAGGAGCTCGGCCAGGGGACGAAGAAGCCTGGCGTCAGCTGGCGGCGTCTGGCGATCGCGATCATCGCGGTGGTCATCGGTTCGATGGCCTCGCTGTACATCCCGGCGGTCCGCGCGTCGCAGGACAACCGCACGCTGCGGGTGCCCGACAGTTTTATCCCGCTGGGACTCGGCCGGCCCGTGCCGTTCACCCCGTGGACGATGGACGGGTTCATCACAGCGGCCTGAAGCGGCCCGCGTGAAGTCGCGTGACCCGGTCCGGCGGTGTGGTGCGAAGAGGTCCGGTGGTGCAGTGCAAACCGGTTCAGCGGTGCTGTGTGAAGGCACGTTACGGTGCAAAACCAGTCAAAGGCGGCCGTACGTTCCCGTGAAGAGCAGATGGACCGTCAAGTGGGTGATCTTGTGGGCGATTCCCCTCCCGGTCGTTGATCGGGCGCGTTAACATTCCGGCGCGTGCGCACTCTCCTCCACACTGTGCGTACGGGCCGGGCACAGGGTGCGCGCGCCCGCCGAATCCGCCACCGCAGCCCACCGGGGGGCACCCGTCATGGCCAGGCCGGTCCGAGCCGTACCGATCCCTCTGCTGGCGCGTCTGACGGCCGTCGCGCTGCTGTCCGTCGTCGCGCCCGTCGTCGCGCCCGCCGGCGCAGCCGGGTCCGCCACCGCCCACCCAACCCCGGCGGCCCACGGGCCGGTGCCGGACCGCGCGTCCGCCGTCGGCCGCGGACCCGCGCCGGGCCGCCAACCGTCCCCCGGCCCGGCCGGAGTGGTGCGCGGCTCCCTGGTGAGCGAACCCCTTCGCCGCGCCACCACCAGCGTGCCCGGCGAGGCGACCGGCACGGGGGACCACATGCTGACGGTGCCGACCGGGGCCACCGAGGTCACGATGATCCTCACCGGCCCAGGGGGACCCGCGGGCGCCAAGGGCACCGCGGTGACCGCCACGACGAAGGTCGACGCCGACGGACCGGTCCGGTCCGGACAGCAGCTTGTCGTCCGGATCGACGGCACGGCCGTCGAGCTCCACGCCGCCGGCTCCCCGCAGCCGTGGCTGCGCGCCCCCGGATCCCTGGGCGGACTGCCCTTCGTCCAGCAGAGCGTCTTCCCCACCTCCTCCACCCAGCGGGACGTGGGCACCGGCCCGGGTACCGCCCGCTGGACGTTCACCGCCCCGGCGGCCACCGTCGGCCCGCTCCCGGCGACGGTCGACTTCGGCCGGACCACGGCTATCGCCCCGGTGACCCGCGCGGTCACCGTGGCCAGCACCGGCGACGCCCCGCTGACCGTCACCTCGGCCACCGCGGACGGACCGTTCACCGTGGACACCACCGGGTCGAGCTGCGCCCCGGGCACCGGTCGGCAGATCGCCTCCGGTGCCTCCTGCACGGTCAACGTCGTCTTCACTCCGAAAACGGGCGCGCCCACCACGGGGAAGCTCACCGTCGCCGGGAACTTCCCCGACAGCCCGCGCACGATCGCGCTGAGCGGTGTAGCCACCGCGGTCCCGGCGGCCCCAGGCCAGCTGAGCGCCTCCGGGGGCGAGGACAAGGTCGTCCTCACCTGGATGCCCCCGGCCGACAACGGCGGCAGCCCGGTCACCGGCTACGAGATCCACCGTGCAGTCAGCGGCCAGGACGCCGATCCGGCCGCGAACGCCGCACCGAATCCCGGCGCGCCCCCCGCCGGGGAACCGCCGGTCATCGCCAGCATCGGCCCCAACGTCCTGACCTTCACCGACGCCGCTCCGCAGGGCGGCCCGAACACCTATTCAGTGCGCGCGGTTAACGCGGTGGGCGGCTCCCCGCTGTCCGCACCCGCGACGGCGGGGGCCGCCGGACGCCTCACCATCGACGAGCACAGCCTTCCGCTGGCCGTGGCCGGTGTCCCGTACCACGGGACACTGCAGGTCAGCGGCGGGACCGCGCCCTACCACTGGACCCTCGACGGAACCCTGCCCGCCGGGCTCAGCCTCGACCCGGCGACCGGGGAGGTCGACGGCACCCCGGTCACCGCCGGGGACACGACGTTCACTGTCGCGGCCACCGACTCCTCCGCACAGCCGCTGGGGACGCAGGGCAGGATCACCGTGACCGTCTCGCCCGCGCCCGCGCCAGCCCCGGCACCCCTGCCGCCGGCCGCCGCCCCCGCCGCCGCCGTTCAGGCGTCGACCGCGAACGGCGCCGGGACCTGGACGTGGATGTGGGGCCTGCTCGGCATCGCAGGCCTGGTCGGCATCGCCGTGGCGGTCCGACGCCTGCGGGCCGGCACCTGACAGACGGCACCTGACAGACGGCACAGTATGGTCGCCGTCGGCCCCTGCGGTCCCCAGTCGCAGCCCCGACAGTCCCCGACCGGCCGTCTCTGACGGGAAACGTGCACGTAGACCCGTTGACACACCGGTAACCTTGCCCTTTCGCGTTTCGCGTTTCGCGTTCCCGGCACCAGCAGGAGCACCACACCATGAGCACACCCGCCGCGGGGCGGCCCGAAGAGCATGCCAAGCAGCGGGAGGTCGACGCGGAGCAGGCGCACGTCGACCTGGCGTACGCCCGACTCGAAGCTATGCGCGACGAAGCCCAGACAATGCTCCTCCAGGGCTACCGCCAGGCCCAGGTGGGAACCCGGGCCGCACTGGTCGAGCGCGATGTGATGGTCTTCCGGGCCGAACAGTGGGCCCGCACCCTCGACGCCGCCGACAACGAACTAGTCTTCGGCCGCCTCGACATGGCCGCGGACCGTGACGGCGACCGCGAGGCCCGGCACATCGGCCGCATCGGCATCCGCGACCAGGACAGTGAGATCCTCGTCGTGGACTGGCGCGCGCCCGCCGCCGAATCCTTCTACCGGGCCAGCCCGCAGGACCCCCGCGGCGTCATCCGCCGCCGTGTCCTGCACTGCCGCGGGCACGCGGTAATCGACGTCGAAGACGACCTCCTGATGCCCGACGCCGCCGAAGACGACATGGTCATCGTCGGCGACGGCGCGTTCCTCGCCGCCCTGTCCCGCACCCGCGAGGGCAACATGCGGGACATCGTCGCCACCATCCAGCAGGAGCAGGACGAAGCGATCCGGGCCGGCATCGACGGCTCGGTCATCGTCCGCGGCGGCCCCGGCACCGGCAAGACCGCCGTGGCCCTGCACCGCGTCGCCTACCTGATGTTCAACTACCGCAAGCGTTTCGGCTCCCGCGGCGTGCTGGTCGTCGGTCCCAACCCGCGCTTCACCGCGTACATCGAGCGGGTCCTGCCCGCCCTCGGTGAGGGTGAGGCGACCCTGCGCTCGCTCGGCGACATGGGCGGCGGCATGACCGCGGCCTACCACGACACCGCCGATGTCGCCCGGATCAAGGGTGACTCCGCGATGATCCCGCTGCTGCGCCGCGCGGTCACCGAACTGCCCGCCGGGTCGCCGCAGGAACTGCGCATCCGGCACCGCGGCACCGAGGCCGTCCTGGACACCCGCCGGCTCCGGGAGGTCCGCCGCGAACTGCTGTCCGGACGCAGCCGCGGCCCGAACACCGTCCGGGCCACCGCCGCCCGCCAGGTCCTCGACATCATGTGGCGCCAGCTGCGGACCAAGGGCGCGGCGCAGGGCGAGCGGGACTCCTTCTACGAGGACGTCTCCGAACGGGAGGAGTTCGCCCAGTTCCTCGCCGCGTGGTGGCCGGTGCAGCGCCCGGTCGACGTGCTGAGCGGTCTGGCCGACCAGCACCGGCTGCGCAGGATCGCCAACCGGATGTCGAACCAGCAGGTACGCCTGCTCGCCGACAGCTGGCAGCGCACCGCCCGCACGGGTGAGGTGTCCTTCCACGACATCGCGCTCATCGACGAGTTGTCCGAGCTCCTGGGCCCGGTGCCGAAGAAACGCCCGACGAGCCCCGGCTCGTCCGACGAGGACAACCCGTACATCGTGGACGGCCTGGACATCTTCACCGGCGAGCGGTCCCGCAACGAGCCGGACGAAATGCAGGAACTGACCACGTACGCGGACCGCATGGCCCGCAAGCGGGAGGTCGACCTCGACGAGGAGGCGAGCGAGTACGCGCACATCGTGGTCGACGAGGCGCAGGACCTCACACCCATGCAGTGGCGGATGCTCCAGCGCCGCGGCACCCACGCCACGTGGACCGTCGTGGAGGACCCGGCGCAGAGCGCCTGGGAGGACTTCGACGCCTCACGTGCGGCGATGGCCCTGGCCCTCGGTTCGCGCAAGCGCTACGAGTTCGAACTGACGACCAACTACCGCAACCCGGTCGAAGTCGCCGACGTGGCCGCCCGGGTACTCGTCCGGGCCGTCCCGGGCGCCAAGCCGTCGCGCGCGGTGCGGACCGGCGGGAAGCTGCCCACCCTGCACCCGGTGGTCGGCGGTGACCTCGGGGCGACCGTACGCGAGGTCGTCGAAGGTCTGCTCGAAGAAGTCGAGGGCACCGTCGGCGTGGTCACTCCCGTCGGCGCGACCGACCCGGTCATCAAGGCCCTGGCCGGGCTGCCGGAGCGGGTCCAGCCGATGGACGCCCTCGACGCCAAGGGCCTGGAGTTCGACGCCGCGGTGATCGTGGACCCGAAGGGCATCGTCGACCAGGCGCCGAGCGGCATGCGGACGCTGTACGTGGCGCTCACGCGTGCGACGCAGCAGCTCGCGGTGGTCACGGCGGACCCGGAGTGGACGAGCGAGCTGACGGGGATCGTGTAGTCGTTCGGGTCCCACCACGACTGAGGGACTGTACGGATTTCAAATCCGTACAGTCCCTCAGTCGTCCGGGGTTACTTGAGGGCCCCGACCATCTTGGAATCGTCCGCGCTCGTCAGCATGCAGACCAGGCGGCGGTCGTTACTCATGATCCATCCGGAAGGGGTGGGGGAGATCGAGTCGCCGCGCAGTTTTCCGGGGTCCGGCTGGCGCTTCGCCACTGGTGTGGTCGCAGCCTCGCACTGCTCCTCGTAGTACTTCTCCCAGTCCGGGGAGGTCGGCGAGGTCGACCCGTCCAGGGTGATCACCTTCACCACCTCGTCGTCGTGCGGACCGACGCACATCTTCGGGGTGATGTCGCTGCCCTTGAAGTCGAAGCACTGGCCGGCGGCCATGGGGACGTTCTTGACGGTGTCGGAACTCGGGATCCCGCTCGACGGCGCCGTTGCGCCGGACGTCTTCGGGGACGGGCCTCCCGGCTTCCCGGTGGTCGGGGTGTCCGACGCGACAGGCGGAGTCGTCGGAGCCGCGCTGCTCGACGCCGACGCCGCGGGCTTGGCGTCCTTCTTGTCGTCCTTGCCCAGACAGCCGGTCATCATCGTGGCACCGAGGACCACGGCGGCGGCCGCGCTGACAGTGCGGAGTCCGCGCTGGTTGAAGATGGATATGGGAGCAGTACGCATGGGGGACGCGCCTTTCCTTGGCTGATGGGGAGCGTCCCTGATTCTGTCCCACCGGCGTGGTCGAAACATGGTGGTGGCGGCTCTTGACGGCGGCCTGCGGTTCTGTAGGTCGTCCGAAAGCCGCCCCCGTGCGGTATGCCCTGGGTCACAGTCTGGTGATTGAGCGTCAGGAAACGCCTCCGTTGCCGGAATCGTCCTTGCCCCGGCTCACCGCACCCTGTTCCGCCCGTACCTGACGCCACGTCCGCGCCCGGTGCCCCGCCGCCGTGAACCGCTTGTTGACCTTCTGGAACCGCCGCAGCCCCACCGGCCACAGCGTTGTGTTGCGGCCGGTCCGCTGGTCGAGGTACCAGCTGTTGCAGCCGCCGGTCATCCACACTGTCTTCGCGAGCCGCTCCTGCAGCCAGGAGTCCCATTCGGCCTCGGTCTCCGGCCGCACCTCCACCTCGGCGATCCCGTGCCGCTCCATCTGCGCGACGGCGTCGACCGCGTACGTCACCTGTGCCTCGATGACCACGGTCATCGAGGAGTGGCCCAGCCCGGTGTTCGGGCCGATGATGAAGAACAGGTTCGGGAACCCGCTGGTCATCGCGCCCTGGTGGGCGCTCATGCCGTCTTTCCAGGCGTCCGCGAGCAGCAGCCCGTCGCGGCCGGTGACCCGGTGCATGATCGGCAGGTCCGTCGCCCGGAACCCGGTGCCCAGGATGATCACGTCGGCCGGGTGCCCGACGCCGTCACGGGTGACCACGCCGTGCTCGCCGACCCCGGCGATCCCGTCGGTGACCACTTCGACGTTCGGCTGCGACAGCGCCGGATAGTAGTCGTCGGACAGCAGGATCCGCTTGCAGCCGATCGTGTATCCGGGCGTGACCTTGGCCCGCAGTGCCGCGTCGGGGATGTGCTTGGCGATGTGGCCGAGTGCCAGCTTCTCCGCCTGCCGGCTCGGAACCGTCCGCTGGGGACCCCGGAACGTGGGCAGCATCGCCAACTCATGTGCCCAGAACAGGCCCTGCCGCACCGTCAGCTGAGCTGCGGGAACCGCGCCGTAGAGCGCGCGCTCCACCCCGGTGAGCTTCCGGTCGAAGCGCGGCAGGACCCACGGCGCGGTCCGCTGGTAGAGGTCGACCTTCCCCGCCGTCCGCTGGATCTGCGGTACGAACTGGATCGCCGAGGCACCCGTGCCGATCACCGCGACCCGCTTGCCCGCCAGATCGACGTCGTGGCGCCACGCCGAGGAGTGCCACACCGGGCCGGTGAAGTCCGCCAGCCCCCGGATGTCCGGGATCGACGGGTCCGCCAGCGGCCCGCCGGCCGCGAAGACGACTTCGGCGGTGTAGGGACCGGCGGCGGTGTCGATCTCCCAGTGCGCGCTCGCGGCGTCCCAGCGCAGGCTCCGGACCTCGTGGTTGAAGCGCAGGTGCGGGTCGAGGCCGAACCCGCGGGCGCAGCGCCGCAGGTAGTCCTGGATCTCAGCCTGCGGGGAGAAGGCCCTGCTCCAGCCCGGGTTGGGCGCGTACGAGAAGCAGTACAGGTTGGACGGGACGTCGCAGGCCGCGCCGGGGTAGGTGTTGTCCCGCCAGGTGCCGCCGAGGTCGTCCGCGCGCTCGAAGACGACAAAATCGTCGATCCCGGCCTTCAGCAGACTGCGCCCGGCGCCGATGCCGGAGAACCCGCTGCCGACCACGGCGACACGGAAGTGCGGCCGTTCTGCGGAGGGAACGGCCCCGGGGGGAGTGGCGACGGGGTCGGGGTGGGTACTGGTGGCCATGGGTGACTCCTGGCAGGTTTCGGTGGCATGAACCGAACCGGCAGTAACGAATAAGGACACGTGCGTCCGTACTGCCGTGAGCACCCGACGGACGCTATTCCTGACAACGTGCCAGGTCAACGCTTTCGTACGCACCGGTAACAATCGGTTTGCCCAGCTGGCGCGTGTACTGGGCCGGGACGGTTACTCGACCTACCGGTTGTTCACATAACTCTGTTCGGACAGGAGTCCCGCCATGGCGGCACAGCACTACCGAGTGGTCAACGACCCGTCCTCCGGCCAGACCGGCGGGGACTGCGCGCACCTGGGGGAGACCAAAGACGTGCAGCCCAGCACGACACAGGGCTGCGAGGACTGCCTCAGGACCGGCGGCACCTGGGTGCACCTGCGCGAATGCCTGGAGTGCGGACACGTCGGCTGCTGCGACAGCTCACCCGGCACCCACGCCACCGAGCACTACCTCACGACGAAGCACCCGATCGTGAAGTCCTTCGAACGCGGCGAGGACTGGGCCTGGTGCTACCAGGACGAACTGGTCCTGGCACCCGTCGCGGACTGAGCAGCGGCAGCCCGGCAGTGCCCGCGAACGGGCGCTGCCGGGCCCGGCAGCCGGAACCCGACGCCGGACCTCCTGCCGGATCAGGCCGGGATTCAGCTCCAGACGGCCGGACTCGTCCCCCACGGCACCGACGGACGCGCCCAGCCTCGCGGACCACCCGCAACACTGAAAGCCGGAAGCGCAAACGTCAGATCCCCGTAAGGCGCACGCACCGTCTCAGTCCACGGTGCCGGATCCACAGCCGTCCCCACGGACGCTTCCGCCGGGTCGTAGTGCCCCGTCAGCCAGGCCGCCGTACGCCCCAACGCCGCGTCGACGTGTGCACCCAGGCCGTCCCGCGCCCGCTGCGCCAACGCCAGCAGCACCCCGGCGGCCAGCAGATAACCCGTACCGTGGTCCAACACCTGGGCCGGCAGTACACCGGGGACCGGAGCGCCGTCCGCCTCGATCCGGGCGATCCCGCACGCACCCTGCACCAGCGAATCAAAACCGCGCCGCCCCGCCCACGGGCCGGTGGTGCCCCACGCCGAATGCGTCGTGACGATGAGCCCGGGACGCCGCTCCCGCAGCGCGTCAGCGCCGAGACCGAACGCGTCCAGCGCCCCGGGCCGGTAGCCGCTCACCACCACATCCGCCCCGGCCAGCAACCCCTCGAACCGCTCCCGCCCCGCCGCCGTACGCAGGTCGAGCAGCGCGGACCGCTTCCCCAGACCCGTGTCCAGATGCTGCGCAGCGATCTCCGGCAGGTGCGGTGGGTCGATCCGCAGCACGTCAGCGCCGAGGAGCGCGAGCGTACGGGTCGCAACCGGTCCGGCGAGCACCCGTGTCAGGTCGAGGACCCTGATCCCGGCCGCTGGAAGCAGCGGACCCGTCGGCACCGTACCCCACGCGGGCTCCAGCGACACCCCGCCCCGACGGACCGTCAGCAACGGGTCGGCGTGCAGCGCGGCGCCCTGCGGATGCGCCTTCCACTGCTCCAGATCCCGTACGGCAAAGGCCAACCCGCCATATGCGGCGACCCGCTCCTCGATCTCCCCGCCCGGCAGCCCGGCCAGAACCGACGGCACGTCAGCAGGCCCGGACACCCGCAGCGCACTGAACAAGGCGGCCCGGTGGTGGGGATAGTTGCCGTGCAGCCGGACAAAACCGTCCGTGGTCGGCAGGAACCGCGACAGCGGGTCCATCGCCTGCGCCGTCCCCCCGTCCACGCGCAACTGCCGTTCACTGGTGAACGCGCAGGCCAGCGCGCGGGAATCCACAGTCACCTCCGGCACGTCCGAACCATTGCGTACGGCGGACAGATACGCTGCGGCGATCCCCGCCGCCGCCGCGGTGGACTGCGCCAGCTGGGTGACGGGCAACCGGGCGGGCAGGCTGTGGGCCGGCCCGGTGAACCGGACGCCGCCGAGCAGCCCGGGATCACCGCCCAGCGCGCCCCAGGCTTCGTCGAGCAGGTGCTCAGGTGTCGGTCTCATGGCGAAATCCTTACCCGACCGGCCACCACACCCCGGGCCCGGGTGGCTCCAGGTGGCCTGTCAGGCAAGCCGTTTTGCCAAAATTCATCCCTTTCCGTGCACTGGCCCCGACACGGCCCGGCAGCGCGGCGAACGGGGTGACACTGGAACGACTTCTGCGTGCGCGGCCACGGGGGCCGCACCCGGGGAGTCGGGGAAGGCGACTGCCATGCGCAGGATCTGGGGCGAAGACGGAGCGGGCGGTTTACGGGTCGGCGACGGACTGCTCAAGGACGACAGACTCAGCGTCGCCGCGCGAGGCCTGGCCGTCCACCTGCTCCTGGTGTCCCCGGGTGACGAACCGACGCCCGCCGTACTGGCCTCCCGGCCCGGGGAGAGCCACGGGTCCATCGAGGGCTACTTCGCCGAACTGGAGAAGGCCGGCTACCTGCTGCGCCGCACGGTGACCGACGGCCTGGGGGACCCTGCCCTGGAGGTGACCCTGTACGCACGACCCCGAACGGCCGCAGACTCCGGGCCCGGCGGTGAACGGTCCGCAAGTGCGGAGGCAGGAAAGGCCGGGCCTGGAAGGACCGGGCCTGGAAGGACCGGGCCTGGAAAAGCAGAGCCCGGACACACGGAGCCCGCAGCCGCGGAGTTCGGAAACTCCCAAGCCGGCCGCACGTTCCGGTGGAAACTGCCGGGTTGAGGGCCGTAGCGCGGGCCCGGCCACCGAAGAAGGCGGACGGGCGCCGCGCCCGGACATTACCCGTCGGTAGTATCCGGCTATGACCAACGACGGAAACACCCCCGACGCCACCGCCACCGCCGCCTTCGAGGCGGTCGCCGACGGGCTGCGCCAGTCCGTGCCCTTCGTCCGCACCCTCGGTCTGGAGTTCCTCGAACTCAGCCCCGGGCGCGCGGTGCTGCGCCTCCCCGACGAGGCCGCCCACCACAACCACGTCGGCGGCCCGCACGCCGGGGCGATGTTCACCCTCGCCGAGTCCGCCTCCGGCGCGATCGTGATCGCCGCCTTCGGCGAGCAGCTCGGCCGGGCCGTCCCGCTCGCGGTCAGCGCCGAGATCCACTACCTGAAGCTCGCCATGGGCCCGGTCGTCGCCGAGGCGAAGCTCGGCCGTCCCGCCGCCGAGGTCGTCGCCCAGCTCGACAAGGGTGAGCGCCCCGAGTTCCCGGTCGCGATCGAGATCCGCAACGAGGCGGGTGTCGCCACCGCCGCGATGACCGTGGTGTGGACGCTGCGTCCGAACCGCTGAACCGCTGAACCGCTGAACCGCTGAACCGCTGAACGACTGAACCACTGAACGACTGAACGACTGAACGACTGAACGACTGAACGACTGAGCGGCTGAATGACTGAACCGCGGAACGGCTGCGCGGCTGAACGGGTGAACCGCGGAGTACGCACCTACTCCGCGCCACAGGAAGGGCTCCTCCGGCACCGCCGGGTGGAGCCCTTCCAGCGGTTTCCCGTGCACCCGTGAGGGCGTAGCGTTCACGATCAAGGGAAGACGAATCGCCGTGCCGGTGCTCCCTGGCACCGTAACGACGTTCCTTTCAGCCCCGTTCGCGCAGTACTCCACTCTTGAAGGTTCCATGAAATGGTCCGAGGTGACCACGCCCGGCAGGCGCTTCCCGAAGGCGGGGAAGCCCGCCGTCCGTAAGAGGCGCGCCGTCCGTGCGCTGAGGCTCTTCAGCTGCCTGGTGGTCGCGCTCAGCGTCTCCGTGATCACCGGTCTCGGTGTCGCCCGCGCCACGGTGCTCGACCGGGAGTGGTACGACTCGGTCCTGGACAAGCAGAAGGCGTACGACCGCCTCTACGACCAGGTCCTGACCGATCCGGCGCTCGCCGAGGTCACCAGTGACCTGCTTGCCCGGCTGCCGGTCCCCGCCAACCAGATCACCGCGAACCTCCGCCTGGTGGTCCCGCCGTCCACCCTGCGGGGGATGGCCGACGCGCAGATCGACCGCACTCTGCAGTACCTCCGCGGCGAGGACGAGGAACTGCACCTGGTCGCCGACCTCAAGCCGGTGGTGAACAACCTCGGCGCGTTCGCCGAGACCTTCGTCGGCGACACCGTCGGCCAGATACCGCGGGTCACCGCGGACAACGCTCCGCAGTTCACCGACACGGTGGCGACCGCGCTGGACGATCTGGCCAACGGGCGCACCCCGGCGAACCTGCCGTCGCTGAACATCAGCGCGGCCGACGCCCCGGCGGTCGCCGACACGCTGATCAGCAAACTGCCCGAGAACCGCCGCTCCGGACTGCGTGACCCGGTGACCGCCGCGCTGGTGCGCGGCGACCTGGGCGGGGTCCTGGGCACGATCGTCCCGGCCCTGCTCGGCGACCGGATCCAGGCGGCCCGCGTCGGTCTCGCGGAGACGGTCAACGGTCAGCCGTGGGACCTGACCATCGACATCACGGCCAAGGACCTGGACCTCAACCTCGGCGCGCTGCCCCAGCTGCGGGCGTTCACCAAGCTCGGCCTGGGCTGGGTCCTGGCGGGCGCCTGGCTGCTGGCCCTGACGGGGCTGTTCGTCCTCTGGAAGACCGCGCCCCGGCGCGGGCTCGGCCGGCTGATCGGACCGGCTGCGGCGTTCACCGGCGGCGGTGTGATCGCCGCGGTGTTCGGCCTCCTCCTGTGGCCGAAGGTGCACATCCAGTCGGACGGCGCCGAACGCAACTGGGCCCCCTCGGTCGCCTCCCTCGTCGACGACCTCGCCAACGGCGCGGTCGGCAGCGTGCGTGGGGCCTGGCTCACCGCGTCGCTGGTGCCGGTCGTGTACGGCGGTGTGGTCCTGCTCGTGGTCGTCGTCGTCAGCAACTACCGGCAGCGGCGCGAGCTGACTGTGCACAGGCGCTGGGTGCGCACCGCCACCGCCGGAGTCGCGGTCGCGGCGGCGGCGGCGCTGATCCTGACGATCTTCGTTCCGGGCCCCACCGCCAGCGGCGGCAAGGACGAGGCCCGGCGGTGCAACGGCTCGGCGCAGTTGTGCGACCGCCACTACGACCAGGTCACCTCGCTGGCTACACACAACTCCATGTCCACCACCCAGGACCGCTTCTACAGCCCGCTGCAGGACCCCGACTTGATCACCCAGCTTGACGCGGGCGCCCGCGGCCTCCTGGTCGACAGCTACCGCTGGGAGACCACGGAGGAGATCGGGGCCCGCCTGGCCGAGGCGGATCTGGATCCGGCGGTCGTCCGGACGCTCAACGGCATCGTGGACAAGGTCGCGCCGGCCCGCTCCGGACTGTGGTTCTGCCACGTGCTGTGCAGGGCCGGTGCCATCCCGATGGTCGTCACGCTCCGGCGGATCGGCGACTGGCTGGCCCGCAACCCGGACGAAGTGGTCACGATGGTGGTCCAGGACGCGGTCACCGGCGTCGAGACCGAGCAGGCCTTCCGGGAAGCCGGGCTGATCGACCGGATCGCCGTCCCGCCCGCCGACCCGAAGGGACAGTGGCCGACCCTCGGGAAGATGATCCAGGACAACAAGCGGCTGGTGGTCTTCGCGGAGCGCGCCGACGGCCCGGCCGCGTGGTACCGCAACTTCTACCAGTACGGCATGGAGACCCCGTACTCCTTCGCCACCCCGGCGGACATGAGCTGCGTCCCCAACCGCGGCGGCACCGGCAAGAACCTGTTCCTGCTCAACAATTTCATCACCGCCAGCGGCGGCAGCCGCACGGACGCGGGCATCGTCAACGCGGAGCAGTTCGTCCTGGACCGGGCCAGGAAGTGCGAGGCGGACCGCGGGCACGTCGTCAACCTTGTCGCGGTGGACTTCGCCACTGTCGGCCAGGCCCGCCGGGCGGTGGACGTGCTGAACGTGACACGACCGAAGAGCGGAGTGCGTCCGAATCCGGTCCCGAGCCCCAGTTCAAGCCCCAGTTCAAGCCCTGGTCCGGGCCCGGACCCGAGTTCAAGACCGACTTCGGATCTGAATTCGGGTCTGAATTCGAACCTGAGTCCGGGACCGCCGGGCTGACCGCTAACGCGGCAGCACCGCGGCCACCTGCCGCGCCAGGTCGACCAGTTGCCCCTTCGGGGCGTCCCGGTTGGTGGCGACCACCACGCCGGTCACCGCGTCCGGGTGGCCGCGGGCCAGGGCCACCGCGCTGCCGCCCTCGTCGCGCAGGTAGAACACGGCCGCGTCGGCCACCGCGCCGACCGGCTCGCGCTGCGTGCCGTCAGCCGAGAGCAGGTCCACCACCTGGGCCGGGCCGCCGGTGGCCGCGCGCGGCAACTGCCCGGAGGTGAGCTTCAGCAGTTCGTGCCCGGCCGGGTCGATGTACCGGCAGGCGTTCACCGCCGGGTCGGGGAGGCCCGCGTACACCTCCTGGTGCAGCGTCAGGCCCACCTGGGCCGCTGACAGGAGGGTGCACGGGTCCAGCGGCAGGCCGGTGTCCGCGGTCCGGCCCCCGGGCAGCGGCGGCAGTCCGGCGGGGCCGCGCGGGCGAGGCATGTCCTGCGCCTGGGTTGCCGCCGCCGGAGTGGTGACCGGGCCGTCGCTGCCGCCGCCCGGCGAGCAGGCGGACAACGCGCCCGCGGACAACGCGCCGGCGGGGACCGTCACCGCGACCACGCGGACGATCCTTCGGACCAGGACCCAGCGCATCCCCGTACCCCTCTCCCGCTCCGGTGTGGTCACGACCATCCACCCTGTCAGCCTGCGGGGTCCCCGGCTACGGTCCGGCCGCTCTTGTCGCAGCACGCTGGGGAAGTCCCCCGCCGCCCGAGGGCGTTCTGCGGGGTCCGGCACCGGCCCGGACGGGACACCCGGGCCGACACGCTGCGGCCGCCCGCACCGCGTCCGCGCCCGGTCAGTAGGGTCGTGCCCATGATTTCCGCACCGAACAGCCCCGCCGGGCCCGCCCGCCCGATCACCCAGGCGGTCATCCTGGCCGGGGGACAGGGCTCGCGACTGCGCCCCTACACCAACGACCGGCCCAAGCCGATGGTGGAGATCCCCGGCACCGGCACACCGATCATCGGGCACCAGCTGCGCTGGCTCGCCGAAGAAGGCGTCACCGACGTGGTGATCTCCTGCGGCCACCTGGCCGAAGTGCTGCAGGAGTGGCTGGAGTCCGCGGACCTGCCCCTGCGCGCGACCACCGTTGTCGAGACCGAGCCGCTGGGCCGCGGCGGCGGTTTGAAGTTCGCCGCGAAGGCACTGCCGCGCCCCGAGGAGAGCTGGTACGCCACCAACGGCGACATCTGGACCCGCTTCTCGCTGCGCGAGATGGCTGCGTTCCACTTCGAGCGCACGGCGACCGCGACACTGTCGCTGGCCCGGCCGCGGATCCCGTGGGGCGTCGTGGAGACGGACACGTACGGCCACATCATCGACTTCATCGAGGCCCCGCCGTCCCCCTACCTGATCAACGCGGGGGTGTACGTGTTCTCCCCGGAGTTCACTCCGCTGCTCCCGGACACCGGCGACCACGAGCGCACGACTTTCCCGCACCTGGCCCGGTCGAAGCGGCTGGCCGGCTTCCCGATTCCGCAGGGCGCTTACTGGAGGGCCATCGACACGGCCAAGGACCTCACCGAGGCGGCGAAGGAACTGCGCGACATCCAGGCCTGACCCGGCGAAGGGACTGCGGGACACCCGGGCCCGCCCCCTGGTGCCGGGCGCTCCGTCAGGGAGTCGTCCCGGCCCGCGCCCCCGGGTGGGCGGTGTCCCGCAGGATCCGCAGGGCCCCGAGCAGCCCTTCCAACTGCTCTGCGGGCAGCGGGTCGATCAGCCACTTCTGCAGCAGTTCGAGGTGACCGGGCAGGACCTCCTCCATCCGGCGGTACCCGTCGTCGGTGAGCGCCGCGTAGAGCGCCCGCCGGTCGGCGGGGCAGGCTTCCCGCCGCACCAGGCCGTCCTTCTCCAGGCGGTCCACGACCCGGGTCATCCCGGAGGTGGAGAGGGACACTTGGGCGGCGAGGTCGCTCATCCGCAGCCGCAGGTCCGTCGACCGGGACAACCGGATCAGCACCTGGAAGTCGACCAGCCCCAGTCCGTGTCCGTTGATGTGCGGGGTGAGGTGCGCGATCACCCCGGTGTAGGTTTCCGCGAGGAGCCCTATCGCGGTGATCCGGGGGTCGTCGAACACGTCCTTGGGCCCTGCGGCGGCTGTCATGGCGGTCAGCATAGTCAGTACTTTGATCTGCGGATTATTGCGCGGCACAAGTGAACGGCCGGCCTGCCCGCCGTCATCCGGTCCGGCGCAACACCACCGCCATGACCAGGTAGGGGACAGCGGCCAGCGCGAACAGCGCCCCCGGTGCCAGCCACGCCGAACCGAGCGCGTAGCCGGCGAAGACGAGCATCGCGCCCACCTCCGAGCCCAGCCCGGCCAGCGACGTCACTGTCGCCCGGGAGCGGTCCGGGATCCGTTCCTGCAGCCGTGCGTCGGCGGCGGCGACCGACCACCGGAACGCCCCGAACGCCACCGCGACCAGCGCCATGCCCGCCGGGCGTCCGCTCAGCGCGCCCGTAGCCAGGCACAGGGCGGCGACCGCGGACACCTGCGCCAGCCGGTGTGTGCCCCGCCCGGCGAGCCAGCCGCCCGCCAGTTCCCCGACGCTCACCACCAGCACGAGCAGCGGCACGGCCACCGGGTCGGCCACCATCGACCGGGCGAGCAGCGGGATGTACTCGTCCGTCGCGCTCACCCCGCTGACTGCGGAAACCAGCAGGAGCGCGCGCAGGACCGGGGGAGCGCCGCGCGCCTCGGCCAGCCCCGCGCGCAGGACGTCGAGGAATCGGGTGTCCTCGTCCGCGGGAGCCCGGGACTCCGGGAGTGACCGCCCGGCCAGCGCCGCGACGACGGTCGCGGCCACACTCGCGAGACCGAGCCCGCGCCACCCACAGACCGAGAGGACCGGTGCCGCCAGCGCGGTCGCGACGAGGATCCCGGCGGCGCTGAACGCCTCCGACCGGCCGATGGTCCTCGCGTACGAGCCAGTCGCGCCGGTGCGTTCGAGTTCCTCGTACACCAGTGCCTGCAGCGCGCCCGACCGCAGCGCGGTCCCCGCTCCCCACAGGACGAAGCCGACGGCGAACGACGGGTAGGACGGCAGGAAGGTCCACAGCGCGAACCCCGCCCCGGCGAGCAGCGGGGCGACTGCGAGGAGCCGCCTGCGGGAGAACATGTCCGCCCACAGGCCGGACGGGACCTCCAGCGCGAAGGCGGTCGCCGACCAGATGACGAACAGTGAGGAGATCTCCGCGGGCGACAGTCCGGTGTCGGTGAACAGCAGCGTGTACACCGGGTAGAGCAGGACGAAGTCCTCGAAGAACGCGTAGGCGTACAGCCGCCGCGTGAGCCGGGATCCGGGTACAGGTCAATGTCGCCAGGTCATGGAAAGGACCGTACGTCACCGAAGCCCGGCGCGTGTGATGAATCACGTGATTCATCCCTGGGTTCACCGCTCTGCTGGGCTGAAATCTGACGAAACGACAATGTGAGCTCCCGAAAGGACCCGGATGGCCGTCCGGCTCGGCTTGATGGCCCCCTTCGTCGACGCGGGCCGTGCCGAAGACGGCTTCGAGAACACCGCTCTGGTCGTACACCGACAGCATCGCCCTGGAACCCCGCCGCGTGCACCGGGCTCAGCACTCCGTGGGCCGGCGGCGCGATGATCCCCTCGTCCGCACCGTCCCCGTACGACGTCAATGTGTCGGACAGCATGTGCCAGCTGCGCGGGGTGGAGAACGGCTCCCCGGTCTTCGGTGGCGGACTCCACAACTGGTCCGGACGCTGGGTGGGGTACTCCACGATCCACGGGTGGATTCCCGCGCGCACCGCCCAGGTCAGCCAGTCCGCCGCCGACGTCCGCAGGTGCACGTGGACGAGGCGGTTGACCAGCGCCGACAACACCGGCCGGACCCCGCCACGCACCGCCGGCCGCCGATCAGCGGCCTCGATGCCAGCGCCAGGTCACCGTGAACGCGGGAACTCCTCCACTTGTTCGTGGATGATGGAAACTCCAGCGCGGTGAACGCCGGTACCTACCCCGGGAGCACCTTGTGCGCGACGCCGCGCACATGTTCGGCCTGGTGATGCACACCCGGCAGGTCGACCTCGCCGACCTCGCCCAGGCGCTGCGCCGGCTCGAACCGGTGTGCGCGGCCCTGTGCGCGGCCCGGACCGACCGGGCGTCGGCCGTCGTCCCGCAGTTGCGGTCGATCCAGTCCGGCATGGCGGAAGCGCTCGCCGACGACCCGGCGTTCATCCGGATGAACCGGGACTTCCATGAAGCCCTGGTCCAGTTGTGCGGCAACGAGACCATGAAGGTCATGCTCGGCGCGCTCGCGGTGCTGTCGACCGCCCGCGCTCTCCTAAAGCTCCTTCGCGAAGCAGACGCTCCCCGGCTCGTTCCGGTAGTGGCCGAAGCCCGGGATCTGCGTGTACCCGCAGGAGAGGTAGAGAGCGATCGCCTCGGGCTGCTGATCGCCGGTCTCCAGGATCAGGCGCTTGCGCCCGGCTTCGGCGGCGGCCTGTTCGAGGTACGCGAGGACCTTCCGGGCCAGGCCCAGGCCACGCGACTCAACTCGAACGTACATACGTTTCAATTCGGCGTCACCGTCACGCACGGCATCGTCCCCCGGCACCGCCTCCCGCGTCCGCCAGCCGCCCGTGGCCACCGGCTCACCGTCGAGGTAGGCCACGACGAACAGCCCTGTGGGTGGGGTGAAGTCCGCCGGGTCGGTCGGCGAGACATCCGGGTCGCCGTACCTGACGACGTACTCCTGTTGCACCTCCGCGACAAGAGCGCGCACGTCAGGGTGGTCGTAACCGAGTATTCGCAGGTCCATGCGCCAAACGGTAGCCGGTGCTTCGGCATCGCCGGAGATCAGGACCGCGATCGTACGTACGGTCCCGTACGGAACGGTTCGGTGAAACCCTTGATCTCACCGGCGGGCAACGATGGACTGGTCCCGGCCCGGTACGGGCCACCCGCTCGGGAGGAACAGCATGCGCGCACCCCGCCACACCCTCGTCCAGTTCAGCGACGTCCACATCGTCGCGGAGGGCGAACTGCTCCAAGGCACGCTGGACACCCTCGACCAGATGCGCCAGGCGCTCGACCACCTGGAAGCCGCCGACCTGGGCCCCGTCGCGCTGATGTTCACCGGGGATCTCGCCGACACCGGGGACATCCACGCCTACAAGAGACTGCGGGACCTCGTGGAACCCGCCGCGGCCCGCATCGGCGCGCCCGTCGTCTACGGCATCGGCAACCACGACGACCGCGCGGCCTTCCGCGAAGGCCTGCTCGGCACGGAACCCTCCGACGCGGTGATCGACAGCGTCACCCGGGTCGGCGACCTGCGGGTGGTCATGATGGACAGCACGGTCCCTGGCAGCCACAGCGGCGAACTGGCCACCGGCCAGCTGGAGTGGCTGCGCGCCGAACTCGCGACCCCCGCGCCCGGCGGCACCGTGCTCGGCTTCCACCACCCGCCGATCCCCACTCCGCTGGCCTTCCTCGAGAAGCTCTCGCTCGTCGCCCCCGAGCGCCTCGGCAAGGTCATCGCCGGGACCGACGTGCGCATCATCCTCAGCGGCCACAACCACCACGCCACCTGCGGCGCACTGGCCGGAGTGCCCGTCTGGGCGGCCCCCGCCGTCGCCTACCGCGCGGACGTGCTCCCACCGGCCGGGTACTACCAGGGCGTCACCGGCATCGGGTACACACGCGTGGACGTCTACGAGGACAGCGCGACGGCGACCTTCGTGCCGGTCGAGGCCAACGAGCAGGTCTACCGCTTCAAGCGGGAGAAGGTCGACGCCTACCTGACCAAGCACGAGGCGGGCTGAGACCGCTTTACCCGACCCTGTTCCGCCCGGGTCAGTTCCGCCCGGGTCAACTCCACGCTGCGGCGGGCCACGACGACCCGCCGCAGCGGGAGCATCAGATCTGCGGCCGGTACGACCCGAACGTCCAGAAGTTGCCCTCCGGGTCACGCGCGGTGTAGCTCGTCCCGCCGTACTCCTCGGTCTTCAGCTGCCGGACGATCTCCGCTCCGGCCGCCACCGCCTTGTCGTGGTGCGCCCCGGCCCCGCCGCAGCGCCCCCAGCAGGTCCCCGTTGAGCCGCCCGATCGCGCCCAGCGGCACTCCCTTGGGGCACACACTGTGGCACTCGCCGGTGTTGGTGCAGCCGCCGAACCCGGCGTCGTCGTGCGCGGCCACCATCGACAGGACCCGGGAGTCCTGCTCGACCCGGCCCTGCGGGGACAGGCCCAGGTGCACGGTCTTCGCAGCGGTGAACAGCATCGCCGAACCGTTCGGGCACACGGCCACACACGCCCCGCAGCCGATGCACGCCGCCGCCTCGAACGCCTCGTCGGCGTCGGCCTTCGGCACCGGGACCGCGTGCGCTTCCGGCGCGGAGCCGGTCGGCGCGGTGATGTAACCGCCGGCCGCCACGATCCGGTCCAGCGCGGACCGGTCCACGATCAGGTCCCTGACCACCGGGAACGCCGCCGCGCGCCACGGCTCCACGTCGACCGTCTGGCCGTCCCTGAAGTGCCGCAGGTGCAACTGGCAGGCGGTCGTGGCCTTCTGCGGCCCGTGCGGTGTGCCGTCGATGACCAGACTGCACGCGCCGCAGATGCCCTCCCGGCAGTCGTGGTCGAACGCGACGGGCTCCTCACCCCGGACGGTCAGTTCCTCGTTGAGCACGTCGAGCAGTTCGAGGAACGACATGTCGGGCGAGGCGTCAGGGATCTTGTACGGCGTCATCTCCCCCTTCGAGGAGGGGCCGGACTGACGCCAGATCCGCAGGGTCAGGTTCATGCGTAGTTCCTCTTGCTCAACTCGATGTTCTCGAACAGCAGTTCCTCGCGGTGCAGCACCGGACCGTCAGCCCCGGACTCCCACGCCGCCACGTACGCGAACGCGTCGTCGTCCCGCTGCGCCTCCCCGTCGTCCCCGTGGCTCTCGGCGCGGAAGTGGCCGCCGCAGGACTCGGTGCGGTGCAAAGCGTCCAGGCACATCAGTTCGGCCAGTTCGAGGAAGTCGGCGACCCGGCCCGCCTTTTCAAGGGACTGGTTCAGGCCCTCACCCTCACCGGGCACCCGCACCCGTTGCCAGAACTCCGCACGCAGCAGAGGGATTCGTTCAAGTGCCTTGCGCAACCCGGCCTCGTCGCGCTCCATGCCGCAGTACTCCCACATCAGCAGGCCCAGCTCGCGGTGGAAGGAGTCGACGGAGCGGTCGCCGTTGACGCAGAGGAGCCGCGAGACGCGCTCCCGTACGCCGTCTTCGGTCGTCGCGACGTCGGCATCGGGAACAGCCGCGAACGGGCCGTCGGCCAGGTAGTGCGTCAACGTCGTCGGCAGGACGAAGTAGCCGTCCGCGAGGCCCTGCATCAGCGCGCTCGCACCGAGCCGGTTCGCGCCGTGGTCGGAGAAGTTCGCCTCGCCGATCACGAACAGGCCCGGAACGGTCGACTGGAGGTCGTAGTCGACCCAGAGCCCGCCCATCGTGTAGTGGACGGCCGGGTAGATCCGCATGGGTGCGCTGTACGGGTCCTCGCCGGTGATCCGCTCGTACATCTCGAACAGGTTCCCGTACTTCGCCCCGACGGCTTCCCGTCCCAGCCGCTCCATCGCGTCCGCGAAGTCGAGGTAGACCCCGAGGCCGCCGGGACCGACGCCGAACCCGTCGTCGCACACCCGTTTGGCGGCGCGCGACGCGATGTCGCGCGGCACAAGGTTCCCGAATGTGGGATACATCCGTTCGAGGAAGTAGTCCCGTTCGGTGTCAGGGATCAGGTCAGGGGTGCGCGGGTCCCCCGCGAGACGCGGAACCCACACCCGCCCGTCATTGCGCAGCGACTCGCTCATCAGCGTCAGCTTCGACTGGTGTTCCCCGCTGACCGGGATGCAGGTCGGATGAATCTGCGTGAAGCACGGATTGGCGAAGTACGCGCCGCGCTTGTGCGCCCGCCACACCGCCGAGGCGTTGCAGCCCATCGCGTTCGTCGACAGGAAGTACGCGTTGCCGTACCCGCCGGTGGCCAGCACCACGGCCTCCGCGAGATGGGTGGTCACCTCGCCGGTCACCAGGTCGCGGACGACCACACCGCGGGCCCGACCGTCGGACACCACCAGGTCCAGCATCTCCGTACGGGTGTGGACGGTGACGTTGCCGGCCGCGACCTGCCGCGACATCGCCTGGTACGCGCCGAGCAACAGCTGCTGCCCCGTCTGCCCCCGGGCGTAGAAGGTCCGGGACACCTGCGCGCCGCCGAACGAACGGGTGTCCAGCAGCCCGCCGTAGTCCCGGGCGAACGGCACACCCTGCGCCACACACTGGTCGATGATCTGCGTGCTCACCTCGGCCAGCCGGTAGACGTTCGACTCACGGGCCCGGAAGTCGCCGCCCTTGACCGTGTCCTTGAACAGCCGGGCGACACTGTCGCCGTCACCCCGGTAGTTCTTCGCCGCGTTGATCCCGCCCTGCGCGGCGATGCTGTGCGCCCGGCGCGGGGAGTCCTGGTAGCAGAACGCCTGTACGGGATGCCCCAGTTCGGCCAGCGTCGCGGCGGCGGAGGCCCCGGCGAGCCCCGTGCCGACGACGATCACCGGCAGCCTGCGCCGGTTGGCGGGGTTGATGAGACGCGCGGTCAGCCTGCGCTGCTCCCAGCGCCCAGCCAGCGGCACGTCGGGTGCGGCCCGGTCGGCGACCGGGCCGCCGATGGTGAATTCCATTGCACTCACTCCACTCAATCCACGATGCCGAAGAGGACGGCGTACGGCACGGACAGGAACCCGACCGTCATGACCAGGGCGTACGCGGTGGCGATGTAGCCCACCACCGGCTCGCCACCGGGGCGGTGCCGGCCGAGCGTGCGGGTGGCGCTCCACACCCCGTGCCGCAGGTGGAGGCCGAGGGCGATGACCGCGAGCGTGTAGACGGCGGTGATGTACCAGTGGCTGAAGTCGGCCGTGACGTTCGTGTACGGTTTCCCGTCCGCGCCCACCGGGTTCGCCACCCCGAGCGTCAGGTCGAGGATGTGGTAGACGATGAACAGCGCGATGATCACGCCGCCCCAGCGCATCGTCCGGGCCGCGTACGAGCCCTGGACCCTGGGCCGGTGCTCGTATTTCACCGGCTTGGCGCGGCCCGCCCGCCTGGCCAGCCGTACGGCCATCGTGATGTGCAGGACCACGCACACCGTCAGCCCGGCCCGGAGGATCCACAGTGTCCCCGTGTGGGGGACGACCGGCTCGCCGATGGTGCGCAGCCAGTGCGCGTAGTGGTCGAATGCGGTCTCCCCGAGGAAGACCTTGAGGTTGCCCACCATGTGGGCGGTCAGGTACAGCAGGAGCCCGAGACCGGTGACCGCCATGACTGCTTTCTGCACGACGGTGGACCGGTACAGCCCCTGGCTGGAAGTCAGGATTGCCACGTGACCGACCGTAGGTTCGGGGCCGTCATGCTGTCCAAGATGCAAAAACGCTCAGGTTGATAGCTGTAAGCTATCGACTGTGCGAATTCATCAACTTGTCTACTTTGTGGCTGTTGCCGAAAGCCGCCACTTCACCCGGGCCGCCGAGGCCGCCCACGTCGCACAGCCGTCGCTGAGCAAGCAGATCAAGGTCCTCGAACACGAACTCGGCGCGGAGCTGTTCACCCGCGTCCGCGGCAACATCACCCTGACCCCGGCGGGGGAGCGGCTGCTCCCGGTCGCCCGCCGCATCCTCGCCGACGTCGACACGGCGAAGCTCGAAGTCGCCGAGCTGGTGGGGCTGCGCGCCGGACGGGTCCGGATCGGGGCCACGCCCTCACTGTCGGCCAGCCTCCTGGCCGAGGTGCTGTACGGCTTCCACGCCACCTATCCGGGCATCAAGTTGATCGTCGACGAGAACGGGTCCCGCGACCTCGTCCGGCGGCTCCTGCGCGGCGACCTCGACCTGGCGCTGATCGTCCTGCCGCCGCAGGGCACCGACGAAGCACTGACGTGCGAACCTCTGCTGACCGAGGACCTCGTCCTGGCGACCGACAAGCCGTCAACCGATGATCCGGTACGGATTTCAGACCTGCGCGGGCGACGGCTCGTCATGTTCCGGGAGGGCTACGACCTGCGCGAGACCACGATCCGCGCGTGCCGCGACGCCGGGTTCGAGCCGGAGTTCTCCGTCGAGGGCGGCGAGATGGACGCGGTGCTGCGGTTCGTCGAGACGGGCCTGGGCCCGGCGGTCGTGCCCAGCATGGTCCTGGCCGGGCGCCCCGGGCTGCACGGCACGGCGCTGGTGCCGCGCATGTCCCGCACGATCGCGCTCGCCCACCGCACCGACACGGCCCCCACGCACGCAGCCCGCGCGTTCGCCGAGGCGCTGCGCGGGCTGCTGGGGGATGCTGATGTTCTGCCGCCGGGGGTGGCGCGGGTCATTCCGGCCGGGGGTTAGTGGTCGCCGTGTCCGCCGCCCTGTTTGGCACCCTTCAACATGTACCAAGCTGCGACCGCGGCGGCGAGCAGCACCACCGCACCGGCACCCGAGGCGATCCGCAGACCGTCGAGGAACGACTGGTGCGCCATGTGCAGCACATTCGCCGCGACGTCCGGCTGGAGCCCGGCCACCGAGTCCTGCGCCGCTCCCAGGGACTCCCGGGCGGCGTGCGGTGTGCCCTCGGCCAGGTTCGACCGGTACACACCGGTCACCACCGAGCCGAGCAGGGCGATACCCAGCGCGGCGCCGAGCTCGTACGCGGTCTCGGACACGGCCGAGGCCGCACCGGCGTGTTCCTTCGGCGCGTTGCCCATGATCAGGTCGGCCGTGACGGTGAACGAGAAGCCCGCGCCGACGCCGACGAGCATGACCGACGTGCCGATCAGCAGGTACGGCGAGTCGATCTTCAACAGCGTCAGCAGCGCGAGCGCGACACCGATCGCGGCCAGACCGCCGGCCACCACGACCCGTGGCGACAGACGCCGCGCGGCGACACCCGCGAGCAGGCCGGACACGACAGCGCCGACGGCCGCGGGCAGTTCGGCCAGACCGGCCTCCAGGGGACTGCGGCCCTGCACGAGCTGCAGGAACTGCGACAGGAAGAACACCAGCCCGGACAGGCCCAGGATGGTCAGCAGGTCCGCGAGCACGGCCCCGGAAAAGGCGCTGTTCTTGAACAGCCGCATGTCGAGCAGCGGCGCCGGCAGGGTGAACTGCCGTCGCACGAACCAGTACAGCGCACCGGCACCGAGCAGACCGACGATGACCGCGTCCGGGCGCGCGCCGTGCGTGGCCGCCTCCTTGACGCCGTACACCAGGCCGACCATGCCGACCAGCGACAGTGCGGCGCTCAGCAGGTCCCACGGGCCGGGGTCGGGGTTCTTCGACTCGGGCAGCAGCTTGATGCCGACGAACACCAGGACGACCATCACCGGCAGGTTGATCAGGAAGACCGAACCCCACCAGAAGTGCTCAAGCAGGAAACCGCCGACGACCGGACCGACCGCCGCGCCACCCGTGGACATCGCGCCCCACACGCCGATGGCGAACGCGCGCTCCTTCGGGTCCGGGAAGATGTTCCGGATCAGCGCCAGGGTCGACGGCATCAGCGAAGCGCCGGCGACACCCATCAGCGCGCGGGCGACGATCAGCGTCTCGGCGTTGGGCGCGTACGCGGCGAGCAAGGACATCAGCCCGAACGCCACCGTGCCGAACAGCAGGAGTTTCTTACGGCCGATCCGGTCGCCCAGCGAACCGGCGGTGACCAGCAGGCCGGCGATGACGAACGAGTAGACGTCGCCGATCCACAGCAGTTGCGGACCTGACGGCTTCAGGTCCTGGCTCAGGAACGGCATGGCCAGGGCGAGCACGGTGGCGTCGATGGCGACCAGGAGCAGCGCGAGGGACAGCACACACAGGGCCAGCCAGCGGCCCTTCGCGCCCTTGTCCGCGGCTTCGGTTGTCGCGTTCTTATGGTCGGGGGTGTGTGCGGTAGGGGCGCTCATGAGGGGTCCCGGGTCAGAAATGTCGTACGGACGTTGGTCGCATTGGTGAGAAGCAAGAAGTTAATCAGTCAAGACTAGTCAAAATCTGTCTCGGAAGATCGGCGAAATTCCGACATGAGGCACAGTTCAGCCTCAGTGACTAGTCCTTGACTGGTCCTTCAGGAGGACGGGTGCCGCTGCGCTCCGCCGAGCAGGAGCTCGGCGACCGAGTGCGCGGACTCCCGGCGGGCCAGGCGGCCCTCCTGGGTTGCCCACCCGGCGGCGGCGATCAGGGCGAGCAGCGCTTCGGAGATCCACTGGCCGGAGAGGTCGACGCGCATCGTGCCCTCCTCCTGGCCGCGGCGGACGGTGGCGGCGATGCTGCGGTCCGCCTCGTCCCAGGCGTTGTCGATCTCCAGCGGCTCCCACAGGGAACTCTCCCCGTACAGGAAGCCGATGAAGTCGGCCTTGGGGATGAGCAGGTCGACCAGACGGCGCAGGCCGTCCGGCGCCGGACCGTCGTCGAGCCGGGCGTCGGCGACCGCTTCGGACACCAGCGCCATCGCCTGGGCCGCCATCGCCCGCACGAGGATGTCGCGGCCGGGGTAGAGCCGGTGCAGGGTCGCCCGGCTGATACCGGCGGCCTTGGCGATCTCGTCCATGGACGAGGTGGGCCGCCGTATGAGGAGGGCTGCCGCCTCTTGCAGGACATGGTCGCGATCGGTTGCCATGGGACGACTGTAACTCAGGTGAGACAGTATTGTCTCAAGTGATGCCGGATGGTCTCGGTAATGCCTCTTTGTCGACAGTGACTTGCGGACCGCCGTGACCTGACTGTCGATTTGTGGTCAGCGTCCCGTCCGGAAGTGCTTGACCTTCTCCAGGAAAAAGGCTTCCTTCGGTAGACCGGTCACCGCAGGTCTGCCCAGGGGATTCCATGACTGCTCCGTCCATCTCGCCACTGTTCGACCTCACCGGCCGCGTCGCCGTCATCACCGGCGGCAGCCGGGGCATCGGGCTGGCCGTCGCCCGCGGCTTCGCCGCCCACGGCGCGAAGGTCGTCATCGCATCGCGCAAGGCCGAGGCCTGCGAGGCGGCGGCCAAACTGATCACCGACGAGGGCGGCGAAGCCCTGGCCGTCCCCACCCACATGGGTGACCTTGAAGCGCTTCAACGACTCGTCGACACCACGGTCAGCCACTTCGGCGGCATCGACATCCTGGTCAACAACGCCGCGAACCCCCTCGCGCAGTCGCTCGGCGACTACACCGTCGAGGCGTACACCAAGTCCCTCGACGTCAACCTGCGCGGTCCCGTCTTCCTCACCCAGTACGCCCTGCCGCACCTCAAGCGCAGCGAGCACGCCTCGGTCATCAACGTCATCAGCGCCGCGGTGTTCAGCCAGGCGGGTTTCAACGCGCTCTACGCGATGGGCAAGGCCGCGCTGCTCCAGTTCACCCGCGGCTCGGCGAAGATCCTCGCCCCCGACGGCATCCGGGTGAACGCACTCGCCCCCGGCGCCGTCGACACCCTGATGGTCCGCAACAACACCCCCGACCAGATCGAATCCATGGAGCAGGCCTCACCCATGCGTCGGATGGCAGACCCCGCCGAGATGGTCGGCCCGGCCCTGCTGCTCGCCTCCGACGCGGGCAGCTACATCACCGGCCAGGCCCTGAGTCCGGACGGCGGCCTGACAGTCCACTGAACTGAGGCCGGCTCTCCTGGCCGCAGAAGACGAAGGCCGTTGCGTACGAGTTCACCCGTACGCAACGGCCTTCGTCTCTTCGGTGCTCAGATCACAGATCAGCCGGCCAGTCGAAACTCGACGGACCGGACAGCACCGCGTCCTTCGGACCGTAGACCAGCGTGATCTGGTCGTGCCGCAGCAACTCGATGTCCGCCGGGTTCCCCTTGCGGAGCTGACCGTTGACGTACGCCAGGAGGTAGTTCTTGTCGTCGGCGGTGTACGCGCCCACGTGCTGCTCGTCCAGCCGGACGTTCCACGTCGTGAACAGCTGGCTCAGGTAGTAGTGGCGGCCCAGCGTCGAACCCTCCACGTGCAGCACCCCCGAGTCGTCGTGGGTGTGCAGGTCGGCGAGCAGCTTTGTCTTCGGGTCGATGCCGATGTCCGCCGGGACCTTCAGCCACACATCGTTGGCGATGATCGTCAGATGGGTGTGGAAGTGCACCTTCATGCCTTCCATCCGCGCCACCTCCAGGCCCACGGTCTTCGCGCGCTCGGCGGTGTCGGACGGCACCAGCCACGGCGGAGCCCCGACCGGCGACGTCGTGTCGCTGTAGGTCGGGACCACCTCCGGTGTCGCACTGGTGCTCGCGTTCGCGGCGGCCGGAACCTCAGGACCGTGCGCCGACGCGGCCGACGGCACAAACGCCGTCAGCGCGATCGCGGCCACGGCGGCACCGGCCGCGACCACGGCCCGGGTAGCGGTGGCCCCCAGCCGAGGCCGCACCGCGACGGCCGGGGTGGAGCCGGTCAGGGGCAGATCCTGGTGATGCGTCACGTCGTACGTACTCCTCGATCGGGGACACCGCAGAGCCCGCGTACGGGCAGGGGACGAAGGAGCGCTATCCCCCACAACCACCTGTCCCGAATCATTGACGGGTCCAAGCGGATGAACGATCACCCGCCGAATCGGTTACCCCACCAGGAGCCGCAAAGCCGCCGCAAACACGAAGTCCCCCGGTCGGCTCAGCGACCGGGGGACCCCGTTCCTTCGATGTGCGCGGGTCAGGCGACGCGTGCCCCCAGCACACTGGCCAGGAGGTCGTCCAGACCCACCAGGCCCAGGAGGTCACCGTCCGCGCCGTGGACCAGCGCCAACGACGCTTTCTTGTCCCGCAGCGCCGCGACGGCGAACTGGATCGACGCGTCCACCTGCACGGTCACCAGCGGCACCGCCAGTTCCCCGGCGGTGCAGTCGGTGCGGCCCTGGGCCCGCATGCGGAGCAGCTCACGTACGTGCAGCACTCCGGTCAGCTCACCGTCCGCGCCGCGGACGAGGAGCCGGTTGCGGCCGTGCCTGCGTGACGTCGCCACGATCTCGTCGGGACCGGCGGACGCCGCCACCGCGTCGATCCGGTCCGTCGGCACCACAAGGCGCGCGAGCGGCTCGGTGTGCGTCCGCAACGTCGCCGTCAGCACGTCGTGCCGGGTCGAGTCGATCAGCCCGAGACGCCGGGACTCGCCCACGAGCCGCCGCAGACCGTCCGCGTCCGTGGGGTGGCTGAGCTCGTCCTTCGGCTCGATGTGGAACCGCCGCAGGATGGCGTTGCTGAACGCGTTCATCGCGACCAGCAACGGCCGGACGACCTTTGTGAACGCCCGGAACGGACCGGCCAGGATCATCGCAGCCCGCTCGGGACCCGCGATGGCCCAGGACTTCGGTGCCATCTCGCCGACCACCATGTGCAGCAGCACGATGACGGTCAGCGCGATGCCGAACGCCACCACGTGCCCCGCAGACGTCGGCATCCCGACCGCCTTGAACAACGGATCGAGCATCGCCGCGAACGCGGGCTCGGACACGACACCCAGGCCCAGTGAACAGATGGTGATGCCGAGTTGGGCACCCGCGAGCATCAGCGACAGCTCACGGACGCCCTTGAGCGCGGACACCGCTCCCCGCCGACGCTCGGCCACAGCCTGTTCGAGCCGGTGACGGCGCGCGGCGACGAGCGCGAACTCCGACGCCACGAAGAACGCGTTGCCGGCCAGGAGGAGCACGGTCAGGGCCAGGGCGGGGCCGAGGCCGATCACCGCTTCGGAGGCGAGTACGACATTGCCGGAGGTCATGCGGACACCTCCGTACGGTCGGCCGTCACGTCGTGCGGGCCCTGGACGTGGGGCCTGACGCGTACCAGCTCGGGCACGTGCCGCTCCACGGTCAGGACCTCGATCTCGATGTAGGTGGCGCCTTCGCCGACTGCTTCGGCCGGGTTGTCCGGGTCGGGCACGAACACCCGGTCACCGACCTGCGGCAACCGGCCCAGGCGGGCTATGACAAGACCGCCGAGGGTGTCGTAGGGGCCGTCGGGCAGTTCGATGCCGACGATGCGCTCGACCTCGTCGATGCGCAGCACCGCGTCGAGCTTCCACCAGCCGTCGACCATGGAGACGTCCGCGAGGAAGTCGTCGGTGTCGGACTCGTCGGTGATCTCACCGACCAGCTCTTCGGCGACGTCCTCGTACGTGACGATCCCGGCGAGGCCGCCGTGCTCGTCGAGGACCACCGCGAACTCCTCGTCCGCGGCCCGCATCTGCTCAAGGAGACCCGCCATCCCGGCGGCGTCGGGGACCAGGAGGGCCTGCCGGACCAGTGAGTCCACCCGTACGAGGGGGGCCTTCTCCGGGGTGACCGTCAGCAGGTCGGCGACGCCGACCACACCGATGATGTCGTCCACCCGTTCGCCGACCACCGGGTAGTGGGTGTGCCCGTGCTCGCCGACCAGGTCGATCAGTTCGGCCACGGTCGTCCCGGCGCGCACCCACACCACGTCGGGGCGGGGGACCATCACCTGGTCGACCGTGAGGTCACCGAAGGCGATGGCGCGGTGCAGTATGTCGGAGAGTTCGAGGGAGAGGTCACCCTCACGCCCCGCCTCGTCCACGATGTGGGTCAGCTCCTCGGCGGTGGCACCGCCGTGCAGTTCCTCGATCGGCTCGATGCCCAGAGCCCGCACAAGACGGTTCGCCAGGGAATCGAACATCCTGATCACCGGACCGGCGATCTTCAGGTACAGGAGCGTGGAGCGGCTCAGGAGGACGGCCACCTGCTCGGGGGAGGCGATGCCCCAGTTCTTGGGGACCAGCTCGCCCAGCACCATCTGGATGAGGGTGGCGAGGACAAATCCGAGCACCAGGGCGGTGACCGAGACGGCACCGTCCGGCACGCCGGCTCCGGAGAGCAGGGGCTCGATCACCGCGGCCAGTGCCGGTTTGGCGATGAAGCCGACCAGCAGAGCGGTGATGGTGATGCCCAGTTGGGCACCCGACAGCATGAACGACAGGCGTTCAGTGACCTGTACGGCCCGGCCCGCGGCCTTGTCGCCGGATTCTGCACGGCGGCGGAGGTCGGATCGGTCGGCGGCGACGTACGCGAACTCCTGCGCGACGAAGAAGCCGGTTCCGAAGGTCAGGACTATAACGGCAAAGATTCCCAGGGCTGCGTTCACGGCGCTCCCTCTCGAACGGCGCTGCGGACGTCACAGGCTCGAGAGGGGCCGGTACTGGGAGGGTCCGTCGCTGCGGCGGACACACTCACTCCTTCGGATAAATACGGGGTCGGACAGAGCGTTGAACGTATCACCGACCCCGCATGTTCCCCATGTGAGGCGGTGTACGCCACAGGTCTCGCGGCGGGAGTGTCCACACCTCGTGTGTCGCCGTTCCGCCGATCGACTATGCGACCGGCGCGGGTCGGGAGCGGGGGAAGGCCCGGGTCGGGCGCGGGGTCGGGCCTGGGCTCGGGCCTGGGCTCGGGCGCGGCGTACCGGTCCGGGGTCGGGTCCGCGCGGGGCCTCGAACACTTGAAGCCCTTGGCGTGGAGACGGCCTTGTGACAACCTGTGCCGCTGGAAACACGCAGTGCGTCCGGACCGTTGTTCGACAAACGGACGGCGCTGGCCTCGCGGCCGAGGGGGGCGCGGGCTGTCGCCGGTACGGATGTACGGAGCCGGCGACGGTTGGGGCGCCAAACCTCCGATTGAGAAGAATTTCATCCGTGTGGGTGACTCCGGGTGCGGTGTGGGCAAGGAGGATGGAGTCCGTCGCGCTACGGCACGCCACGGGTGCGCAGGGTGATCCGCCAGGGGTGTGTGTAACGAAACAGGCCTTTACCGCAGTCGTACACAGAGTCAGGGAACCTGAACGCTATGGGTGGAGTCGGACAGGGTGAGGGCGCCGGGACCGCCCGCGTGGAAACGAGTCCCGCAGCCCGCCCGAACTCTGAGGAGAGCATGATCAGCACTTTGGACGGGATCGACGAGTACGCGATACTCCTCGCCGCCCTCAAGGCCTACGACATCACCGGTGTCCGGCCCGAGGACCTGCACCGCTTCCGCGACTCCGGGACGATGCCCGACGGCATCCCGCCGGCCGTCGTCCGCCGCGCCCAGGAGATCGTCGAAGAGGAACGGGCCCGGTTGCTGAAGCTCACGAGGTCAGAGTCCTAAGGGATCCAACGGTTTCAAAGGCTTCGAAGGCTTAAAGACGGGTGTACGGATTTCAAGTCCGCGTCGGCCCGCCCGATCCGTTCGGTCTGTTGAGCCCGCGCCGGGGCCCGGGGCCACGGGTGAAGCGCTCGGTACGGTGTCCGGCAGGCGGCAGCCCCGTCACTACCACGTGGCTGGACTATCGACGGTCTCTCCCGTGTCCCTGCGGGGGCTCCGGCTTTCCAGCTCATCGACGGAGTGCTTGTGATGCTGTACCCGTGATTGCTCCTTTCCGCAGCTTCCGGCGGCGAGGATCAGCGCACTGTACGGCCGCAAACCGACGATGCTGTGATTGGAATCCAGCCGACTCCGACTTCGTCGGGACCTGAAATCTGACACTTTGTCATGAGAGCTTCCGTGTACGGCAGTTCATTTCATCGATCCCGGGTTGGGTGGCGCGGGAAATTCCCGCTCGCATACGGAACGGGTATTCGCATTCAGCTGGATCGGCTGGTTCCCGTTGGATATGGTGATCGCCGCGACAAAAACCCGTGGGGGGTCACCAGCACGTCGTACAACTACCCGGGCGCTCCTGCGCCCCAGATGGCCGCGCCCTGGTACAGCAAACAGGGTTGGATCATCGCGCTGCTGGTCCTTTTTCCGCCGGTGGGCATCATTCTCCTGTACCGCTTCGGTTCGTGGCGCGGGCGCATCCGTCATGTAATCGCCGCAGCTTCGGCCGCACTGATGATCATCGCTCTGGTCGGCAACGCTGCGAAGGGCGAGGACAAGAAGACCGAACCGACGGCGGCTGTTCCGAGCGACAAGGCCGCTTCGCCCTCACCTTCGGTTTCGCAATCGGCTGCGGCCACCGCGACTGCGACGCCGGTTCAGATGGTCGCGACCAAAGACCTTCCCGACTTCGCGGGCCGGGAACTGCAGGGGGTTCAGGACGCCGCGCAGGCAGCGGGGTTCGTCAATCTCGGCAGTCACGATGTGAGCGGGCAGGGTCGTTCGCAGGTGTGGGACCGGAACTGGAAGGTCTGCGGTCAGGAACCCGGTGCCGGGCCTGCTGATCCGAGCGGCAAGGTCGAATTCGGCACGGTGAAGATGGATGAGACCTGCCCCGGAGCCGCGCCGGCGCCGGATACCGCCACGACGGCTCCGCCGGTGGTGGCGCCTCCGACGACGAGCGCCCCAGCGCCGCCGCGGGAGACGGTGGTCGAACAGCCTCCTGTGGCTGCAAAGAAGACGGAACCCGTGAGCGTGTACTACGCGAACTGTGCTGCGGCGAAGGCGGCTGGCGCGGCTCCGATGAAGGTCGGCGAGCCCGGGTACCGGCCGGCACTCGACCGTGACAAGGACGGAATCGCCTGCGACAAGAAGGGGGAGGGTTATTGAGGAAAGGGCTCCGGATGACCAGCCCTCATCTCTCCAGGAAGCCTGGCCCGGACCGCACTTGGGGGTGTGGTCTGGTCCGCGAGCCGGGCCTTGAGGTCAAAAGACAGACGGAGTGGTGGCGGTTCCGGTGTGCGTGAAGGTTTTCCACCGGAACCGCCGTGCGTGCAGCACCTCCCGGCAGTGATGCGTGGGCGTTGGGGGAAGCCACGGATCCGGCAGTGCCGGGGAGTGCAGGCCGGGGTCGGTTGGAGGGGACTCGCGCGGGTGACCGGGCGTCAGGCTCCGTCGTCCGTACGGCCTTCGACTCTGGCCATGACTTAAGTACACCCCTGCTGGGGGAGCGCAACCAGGACACAGGATCACGGATTTCGCTGATCCTATGTCCGGTTTCTTGATCCTATGTCCGGTTTGGACCTCCAAAAATCGGCCCGCGTCCTCAAAGCGGACACCGCAGGGACGTGGAGAGGACGCATCGTCGGGACACCCCTCCGACCTCGGGAAATTGCCCCTCCCGCAGTCCTTGCCCGAGCAACTACGGTCAGGTCGGAGGACCCGGGCAGGGGGTGGCAGACCAATGGCGGACCGCAACAGCGCACTGATCACAGCACGCCGCGACCTGGGCTACAGCCAGGAGGAACTGGCGGAGCAGTTGTCTACCGACCCGCGTACGGTCCGGCGCTGGGAGTCCGCGACGCCTGCGCGGCCCCGCGCCTACCAAGTGGCCGCGCTGGAGCAGCTGTTCGGCAGGCCGCTCGTGGAACTGGGCTTCCCCGCGCCGACTGAACCCGCTGACCCCGCCGTACACGGCCCGTTCAAGACCTCCACGCGACCCGCGTCCACGGATACCGTCGATACCAACGACGGCCCTTGGAGGGGACTCGACGTGGCGAACACACCTGTGCTCGACGGCGCCGCGCTCACCGCGCACGCCCGCACCTGGCTCGGCGAAGAACCCGGAGCAGCCCCGGCGTTCACCGGGCGCACCCGACTCATCGACATCCGCACCGTCGACACGCTCGACCGCGGGATCATCAGGCTCCGGCGGCTGGACGACGCGGTCGGCGGCGGGGGAGCCCTGTCCGCGGCCGTCGCGAAGTTCAACGAGGTCAGCGGCTGGCTCGACACCGCCGCCTACGACACCCGCACCGGGCGGCGACTGCACGCCGCTCTGGGACAGCTCGGGCAGCTCGCGGGGTGGCTGTCCTTCGACAACGGGCAGCAGGGCGCGGCCCAGACGTACTACCTCGCCGGGCTCGCCGCCGCGGAGGAGGCCGGCGACCGGGTCCTCGGGTCGCACATCCTGACGTTCCTCGGCTTCCAGGAACTGTGGATCGGCCGCCCCGCGCAGGGCCTGACGCTCGTTCAGGCCGCCGAGCGGGGCGCGCCGCAGGCCCCGCACGCGGTCCGGGCCATCCGGCTCAACATCACCGCGCGGCTGTACGCGGCGGTCGGCGACACCAGGGCCTGCCTGCGCGCACTCGACGAGGCGGACGCCGAACTGGCCCGCTCCCACCCCGGCCAGGAGCCCGAATGGGCGTACTGGATCACCCCCGGCGAACTCGCCCTGGGCGCCGGGCACGCCCTGTCCGAACTGGGCCGCGCCGACGCCGCCCGGCCGCGCTTCGAACAGGGCCTGGCCGAAGCCGACCACGACGGCGCGCTGCGCATGCGGGTGCTGTACGGGTTCATGCTGGCCGAGGCGTACGCCAAGGCCGGTGAGACGGACGCCGCAGTGGACATCGGCGGCGAGGCCATGGACATGCTGGCCATGGTCGACAGCGATCGCGTACGGGTGCAGGCGCGGGCGGCCGCCAGGGCACTGGCGGGCGGCGCGCAGTCCTCGGCCGTGGAGTCCTTCGCGGAACGGGTGCGGGCGTCGCTCCACCGCGACTGAGCGGTGGGGCCCGGGGACGACGGGCCCCACCACCCCGCTTCAGCGTCCGACGGCCTGCCACAGCGCGATCATCACCGACGTGAACGCGATGAGCGCGAGCACTGGAGGCAGCGGCAGCCGGGACCGCTCCAGCGTCTCCAGCCGCGATTTGTGGTCGGAGACCGCCAGTTCGACCTGGTCCGCGCGTTGCACCAGGAGCGCGAGATGGCCGTCGGCCTTCTCGAACCCGAGGTCCACCACCCGCTGCCGTTCGGCGAGTTCAAGCTCCACTTCGGGGGCGATGTCCGGACCTGAGGGGTTGTTCCGCAGAGCCGTACCCGGGGGAGTGCCGCAACTGTCGGCCGGGCCGGCCCACCAGTCCAGAACCGTGTGCCGGAGGAACAGTGCGCATTTGATCAGTCCGGGGAGGGTCACGACGACACCGAGGATCCCCCAGAACAGCCTGCGGCCGAGCGGATCCGGCACCGGGTTTCTCCTGAGAATTGATGGATGGGGTGAGTTGATACGCGTCACCAGAACCTTTGCTGTCGGGGTTCGTCGCCCGGCTGCGGGTCGCAGCCGCCGCCGTGGTCTCTGATCCACTCACGGATCTGTTTGGGGAGGTCGTCGGGCAGCTCCCTGATCGTCTCGGCGCTTGCGGTCCAGTCGAGGAACTCGCCGAGTACGTAGGCGACTTGCCGCGCGACGTCCAGTTGCCCCCAACCCCAGCCGACGAGCAGACAGGACGGCCGGTGCGTGATGTCCCACCGGCAGCCAGGGAACGGGCGGGTGAGGTAGAGGCCGGGGGTGAGGGTGGCGACGGCTTCGACGATGCGGGTGCCGTCGTCGAGGCCGTCCTTTCCGTACGGCACGTGGAAGGACAGGCGGTTGCCGAAGACGCTTGTGGTCATGCGGCTTCGCCGCCGGCGGGCTCTCCGGTCGCCGGCGGCCTGGGCAGGATGCCGAGACTGTGGGCGATGCCCACCGCGTGCGCCCGGTCCGTCGCCTGGAGGCGGCGGAAGATCCTGGCGAGGTAGGTCTTCACCGTCTGCGTGCTGACGTGGAGTTCCCCGGCGATCGCCGCGTTCTGGAGGCCGTGTGCCGCCGCGTCGAGGATCTGGACCTCCCGGAACGTCAGCACGGGGGCGTGCGGCGTGCGGGTGGCGCCCTGTGCGGGGATCCGCTGCAGGTCGGGGATGGTCCGGCAGACGGCCTGGGCGAGGACGTACGCGTGCTGGTGGCTGATCGGCATGCGGTTGCGGTCGGCCGCCGCGGCGATGGCTTCGGCCAGCCGCGTGATGAGGCTGACGGGGCGGCCCGGCAGCGTACGCGGCGGTAGGGGTTCACGTGCCGGGCTGTAGGTGACGTTCACAGTCACGCTCCTCGGGGAGAGGTCCGGTCGGCGTCCGGGAAGTCGGTGGAGCCGGCGTCGGGGAGGTCGTCGACCTCGAAGATTGACTTCAAAGCTAGTACCGGAACACCCCATCGTCTAGCAGAATCTAAAAGAAGATGCTAGAAAATAGGAGATCAAATACCAGAATCTAGTGGAGCTGTATGCTAGTTTCCTCTATTTCCTAGCTGTTTCCGTCGGTGACTGGGAGACTGTCCGCATGGTTACGCCTGTCCCGGACAGCACCGCACGTCAGCGCCTCGGCGACCGCGTCGCCGCGCGCCGCAGCGTGCTCGGCCTGTCCAAGGACGAGGCCGCCCGCCGGGCCGGGATCACCAACGTCACCTGGACCCGGATCGAAAAGGGCGAGAACGTACGGGACGCCAAGCTCGCGTCGGTCGAAGCGGTCCTCGGCTGGGAGTCCGGGGCGGCCCGGGCCGCCCTGCTCGGTACGGATCCTGCGGTGGCCGCCGCCGCGCCGCAGCTTGTCAAGGAGCTGCCCGGCGTCTCCCTGTGGGCGCCCGGCGTGACCGAGGAGGTCGAGCGGGCCGTCCAGGACGCCGTCATCGGCGCGCTGCCGCAGGCGACGGGTGCCGACATCCGCGAGATCCAGCGCCGCGCCGTCGAAGAGCTGCGCCGCCGGGGTGTGCTGCCGGGCGAGTGAGGACGCGGCCAGTAACTGATGGTCCGTCACGGCAAAGAATCCACAATCAGCGGAAACCAGACGGCTCCTGTGTCACCATCAGGACAGTACTTGGGGGTTCTTCGTCCGTTTCAGGAGGAGAACCAAATGCCCGCTGAGGCCACGCCCCACGGGAACATCGCGGATCTCGGTCCGCTGCACATCAGCTGGTCCGGTGTTGTGGACGGCGTCCGGTTCTGCCTGCTGACGCCCCGTGTCCTGACGGACGAAGATGTGCGCCGCGTCGCTGTCGAGGCCATCCGTACGATGCCTGACGGTTTTGACTGCCGCGCGTCGTGCACCGGATGCCCGCTCGCGGACTTCCCGTGACCGCTGTCGTTGTGAACCCGTCCGCCTGTGGCTCCTGTCGTGCCTGTGGACCGTACGGGACTGCGTTGATTATTGACAGCATGTTGCTTATTTGACAGCATGCTGCATATGGAGACTCCGAAGGGCACGATGAAGACGGTCTACACAGCGGTCTACGACACCCTGGCCGACTGGGAGGTCGGGCACACGGTCGCGCACCTCAACTCGCCGCAGTTCCAGCACCGTCCGGGCCGGTTCCAGGTGCGGACGGTCGGCCTGACGGGCGAGCCGGTGACGACGATGGGTGGCGTACGGATCACTCCCGACATCGCGCTGGCCGGTCTGCGCCCGGAGGGCGCGGCGCTGCTGATCCTCCCCGGCGCGCAACGGTGGGACACCGGCGACGACTTGGCCCCTTTCGCACAGGCCGCCGGGAAGTTCCTCGACGCGGGGGTCCCGGTCGCCGCGATCTGCGGAGCCACCGCGGGGCTCGCCCGTGCGGGGCTGCTCGACGGGCGTGACCACACCGGCGCCGTGGCCGAATACCTCGCGGCCACCGGTTACAAGGGCCGCGACCACTACATCGAGGCCGACGCGGTCACCGGCGACAACGTGATCACCGCCGGGCCGACCGAACCCGTCGCCTTCGCCCGCGAGATCTTCGCCCGGCTCGACCTCTACACCCCCGAGGTCCTCGACGCCTGGTTCCGGCTGTTCGCG
Source organism: Kitasatospora sp. UYEF31 (assembly GCF_057291755.1). Lineage (NCBI taxonomy): Bacteria > Bacillati > Actinomycetota > Actinomycetes > Kitasatosporales > Streptomycetaceae > Kitasatospora > Kitasatospora sp. UYEF31. Next base: position 32,044 of record NZ_JBXAWK010000002.1, on the reverse strand, counting down.
CACTCCGACGCCAGCGCGTTCCCCGTACTCATGGCGGCCGGCGCGTGAAGTCCGGCGAGTTCATGTCCACCACGGCCTTTGCCGTCTTCCGGCTCAACGGCCAGTTCTCCGAGGCGGGCGACCGCCTGGCCAGGACCGTCGGGCTGACCAACGCGTGGTGGCAGGTCCTGGGCGCGGTCCTGCCCGGACCGCTCCCCGTCCCGGCCATCGCCCGCGCGGTCGGGAACACCCGGCAGAGTGTGCAGCGGATCGCGGACCTGCTGGTGGACAAGGGCCTCGCCGAGTACACACCCAACCCAGCGCACCGGACGGCGAAGCTTCTGCGGGCCACGGAGATAGGCCGTGATTCGGTACGGGGGATCTCGCCGGCCCACGCGGAACTCGCCGGGCGCCTTGCCGACGAGCTCGGCGCGGAGGTGTTCGCGGAGACGCTCCGGGTCCTGGAGCGGCTGTCGGCGGCGATGGAAGCGGCTATGGGAGCGACGCTGGAGGACTGAGTCGCGCCCGTGGGCGGCACTCGGCCGCGCCCCGGCCGCGGGCCGTGAGGGGCCTCGCGTTTTCCGGACAGTGGATTTAGGGTTTTTCTACGCCGCCAACTCTACGTTCAGGTGCTCATCCTCGACTTCTTGAGGAGTCTTGTATCCGAGCGCGCCCGGTCGCTTCTCGCGCGGGGGTCTGTCCGAAATATTGTGTTTTGCTGCTACGTGGTTCGTTCAGCCGGGCACTGTGCCCCGGCTAGGAAGAATCACGTGGTAGGGAACTCCTGATACTTCTTGGCCTTCCCACGCAACGTCGCCGGGGCCAGGACCGCCTCCTCAGCGATCCGCGCGACCGTCCACAACTCCGGAGCTTTCACCAAGGCGCCCCGTCAGAGCCAGTTCTTCCGCTTGAACACGAAGTAAAGACTCCCGCACACCATCGCCATCATCCCCACGGCCAGCAGGTATCCGTACCGCCAGTGCAACTCCGGCATCGCGTCGAAGTTCATCCCGTAGATCGTCCCGACCAGCGTCGGCGCGAACAGAATAGCGGCCCACGAGGAGATTTTCTTGATCTCCTCGTTCTGCGTGAACCCGGCCTCCGTCAGCCGCTTCATCTCCTCGTTCTGCGCCTGCGTGACCAGCGTGGCGTTGACCGCGAGGATGTCCTGGAGCATCTGCCGGTGCCCGTCCACCCGCTCCACCACCGTGGTCGCGTGGTCCGCGACGTCGCGGAGGTAGCGCTGGAGCTCCTCGTCGACCTTGTATTTGTCGAAGCCGGCGGCCAGCGAGGACAGGATGCCCATCACCAGCGGCCTGGTCGCCCGCTGGAAGTCGATGACCTCGCGGGACAGCTCGTAAATACGGCGCGACACGTGCGGGTCGCCGCGGAAGACTTCGGTCTCGATCTCGTCGATGTCGTTCTGCAGACCCGCGACGACGGGCGCGTAGCCGTCGACCACGGCGTCGAGGATGGCGTAGAGGACCGCTTCGGGGCCCTGCGCGAGCAGCTCGGGGTCGTCCTCAAGACGACGGCGCACGGAGGTCAGGTCCGGCGATTCGGAGTGCCGGACGGTCAGCACGAAGTCGGGGCCGACAAAGACGTGCAGCTCGCCGAAGTCGACTTCCTCCAGGTCGTCGAGGTAGCGGGCGGCCCGCAGCACCGCGAACAGCGTGTCGCCGTAGCGTTCCAGCTTCGGCCGCTGGTGCGCGACGATCGCGTCCTCCACGGCCAGCTCGTGCAGGTCGAACGCGTCGGCCGCGGCCTGCAGCTGGGCGTCGGTGGGCCGGTACAGGCCGATCCACGCCATCGACCTGGGCGTGTCGCGCAGCTGCCGGAACGTCTGCGACAGCGTCGTGGGGGAGGCCACCCGGTGCCCGTCCACGTACAGTCCGGCGTCGATCAGGCTGTGCTCGACGGGCGGCGGCGCCGGGTCGTGGTCGGGGTCCATCGCCTCCTCGGGCGCGATGGGGCGCCCCGCGCGGGCGATCCCGGCCTTCGGCACCACGGGGGAAGGAGGCTCGGCAGGCGTCGCTGGGGCGTGGCGCTTGCGGGGGACCCGCAGCGTACGGCGGTGCCGTTCGGTCATGGACGTTCGCTCCCCGGGGGTGAGGCGGCTCGGGCGGCCTTCCGCGAAGGCCGTCCGACATGCGAGAGGGGCCGTCCGGCCAGAGGCCTGGCGGACCCGGCCGGACACCGCTCCCCGCATTCTCTCTCGATCATGCGGTACCGGCAGGTTATCGCTTTAGCCCGATTTGCCGGGGAGTGGGGCCGCCCAGGCTCCGAGTGCGGCGCCGATCCTGGATGAATACCGCGTCGATACCGCTTCGATGCTGCGTCGGTCATGTACAAAACGCCCCTTAACGATCTCTGGAGGGGACTTTTGTACATGATCGACACGAACAGTCAGCCCTCGAACGGTCAGCCCTCGAACGGTCAGCCCTCGAACGGACCCCGCCCCATCTGGTCCCGCACGGACACCACCGGCGGGTTGACCAGGCCCCGGCGCTGCCAGTTCGCCCCGTCGACCACCATTGTGTGCCCGGAGATGAACCGGCCGTACGGGGACGCGAGGAACGTCGCGGCCCACCCGAGCTCGCGCGGGCGGCCCACCCGCAGTGCCGGCTGGCAGCCGTCCTTGTCGTGCGGGACGGAGGCCAGGTTGCCTTTGATGTCCGCCGTCATGTCCTCGTGCGGGAACAGGCCGGGGACCAGCCCGTTCACCTGGATGCCGTACGGGCCCCACTCCACGGCGAGGGTCTCCACCATGTTCTTGACCCCGGCCTTGGCCGCCGCGCTGTGCGCGAAGCCGGGGCCGCCGGTCCAGGCGTACGAGGCGCCGATGTTGATGATCGAGCCCGGTGTCCCGGCGGCCAGGTGCCTGCGGGCGAACTCGCGGGCGCAGAAGTATGTGCCGTTGAGTGTGATGTCGACGACCGTGCGCCAGGCGTTGGGCGACATGTCCTCGGCCGGGACGGGGAAGTTCGCCGCCGCGTTGTTGACCAGGACGTCCGGCAGCCCGAAGGCCTCCACCGCCTGGTCGAACGCCGCCGCGATCTGGTCGGGCTCGCGGATGTCGCAGGTGACCGTGCGCACCCGGCCGCCCAGGCCGGTCAGCCCCTCGACCGCGGCCTTGAGGTGGTCCTCCTTGCGGCTGGCCACCACGATGTCCGCGCCCAGGCGGGCGAACTCACCCGCTATCGCCTTGCCCAGGCCCGTACCGCCGCCCGTGATGAAGACGGTCTTCCCGTCGTACGTCCCGGCGGGCAGCGCCGAAGAACCGAGTGCCGGAGGCTCGGGGAGTCCGCGAATCTGATCATCTGTCATGCCGTCATATCTACCAACGGCGGAGGGAGAACGACAGTGATGTCGGCAACGTCTCAGGCGACGGGCACCGCGGGTGGGTCCGAGTCCGTGGCCGTCGCCGGGTTCGGGTTCGGGTCCGTGGGCGGTCGGCTCCGGCGGTGAGCTTTCAGGCCACCGTCGTCATCGGCCCCCGGAACACCCTGCGGTAAGCCTGCGGCGTGGTCCCGCGGCGCTTCATGAAGTGGTGCCGCAGCGTGGCCGCGCTGCCGAACCCGGACCGCTCGGCGATCGTGTCCACGCTCAGTGTGGTCTCCTCCAGGAGCTCCTGCGCGAACAGCACCCGCCTGGCGGTCAGCCAGTCGTACGGGGTCGTGCCCGTCTCCTGCTGGAACTTCCGGGCGAACGTGCGCGGCGACACCATCGTGTGCTCCGCCATCTGCTCGACCGTGAGGTCGCGGTCCAGGTGCTTGTCCATCCACGTCATGGTCTCCTGCAACGCGCACTCGCCCGGGACGGTGAACGGCCGGTCGATGAACTGCGCCTGCCCGCCCTCGCGGTGCGGCGGCACGACCATGCGGCGGGCGATGGTGTTGGCGACCTTGGTGCCGTGCTCACGGCGGACGAGGTAGAGGCACGCGTCGATGCCCGACGCGGTGCCGGCGCTGGTGATGACGCCCCTGTCCTCCACGTACAGGACGTCGGGCTCGACGATCGCCTTCGGGTACGTCGCGGCGAGGTCGTCCGAACAGCGCCAGTGGGTCGTGCAGCGGCGGCCGTCGAGCAGGCCCGCCTCGCCGAGCGTGAACGCGCCGTTGCAGACACTCAGGACCCACGCGCCGCGGTCGACGGCCGCGCGCAGGGCCTCTTTGAGCGCGTCGGGGACGTTGCTGCCGTGGATTCCGCGGTCGCAGGACGCCGGGATACAGACGAGGTCCGCCTCCGCCGCGCGCTCCAGGCCGTACTCCGTATTGAGCGTGAAACCGACATTGGCGCGCACCGGCCCGGGTTTGAGACCGACGACGGCGAAGTCGTACACCGGGCAGCCCTGGTCGGACCGGTCGATGCCGAACACCTCGCAGGCCACGCCGAGTTCGAAGGGGTGGACACCGTCCTGGGCGATGACGACAACGTTTTTCAGCATGTCTGCCAGCATGCCACATATTGGCAGGATGTTGAAGGTTTCCGGCAGTCCTGCCACTCGTCGGTCATCCCGTACCGGGCCATCCTTAAGGCATGACAGCAATCGCGCTCATCCTCGCAGCACTGACCGCCCTCGCCTTCTTCATCGCCACCGGCCGGGTCTACGACAGCACGGACGGCAGGGACTGGCAGCCCACGAACTTCCCCCGGACAGACGAAGGGCAGGGCGCAGAGGACTCCTCCGCACCCCGCCGCTCCAACGCTTCCGCCGACTACGTGATCGTCGCGTGACCTGTCCGGACCGCCCCGCCCTCCAGGGCTATCCGGACACGACCGCCCGGATGCTCTCCTTGAGCGAGCCCATCGTCGCCAGCACGGCGGTGGGCTCGTATCCACAGTGCGCCATGCAGTTGTCGCAGCGCGGGTCGTTGCCCCGGCCGTAGTCCTCCCACGTGGTGTCCTCGAGCAGTTCCTTGTACGACTGCACGTAGCCGTCGCCCATGAGGTAGCACGGCTGCTGCCAGCCCAGGAGTGAGTACGACGGGATCGCCCACGGGGTGCACTCGAAGTCGCGCTTGCCCTCCAGGAAGTCCAGGAACAGTGCCGAGTGATTGAGCCGCCAGTGCTTGCGGCGACCCTCGGCGAACGCGTCCTTGAACAGCTTCCTGGTCTGCTCCACCCCCAGGAACCGGTTCTGCACCGGCGCCTTCTCGTACGCGTAACCCGGGGAGATCTGGATCCGGTCCACCTTCAGCTCGTCGTTGAGGTAGTCGAGCACCTCGCGGACGTTCTCAGGGGAGTCCGTGTTGAAGAACGTGGAGTTCGTGTAGACCTGGAACCCGGCGGCCTTGGCCATCTTGATGGCCGCCACGGCCTGCACGAAGACGCCGTCCTTGTCGACCGCCTGGTCGTGCTTCTCCTGTAGGCCGTCGATGTGGACCATCCACGCGAAGTTCTTGTTCGGCTTGAACCGGTGCAGGTGCTTGGGCAGCAGCACCGCGTTCGTGCAGACGATGACGAACTTCTTGCGCCGCAGCAGCTCGTCGACGATCTGGTCGATCTGCTTGTGCATCAAAGGCTCGCCGCCGGCCAGCGAGACCATCGGCGCGCCGCACTCCTCCACGGCCGCCACGGCCTGCTCGACCGACATGCGCTTCTTCAGCACCTCGTGCGTCTGCTGGATCTTCCCGCAGCCGCCGCACGCGAGGTTGCAGGCGTAGAGCGGCTCGACCTCGACGATCATCGCGAACTTGTCGACGCGCTTGATCTTCTGCTTGATGAGATGTGTACCGATCTTCACGGCCAGATTGAACGGCAGACCCATGACGCCGCGCCTTCCTCGTGTCACCCCGTCGCTGGGGCTGCCGGTGCCTCATGTCCCACGTGGCGTCCCCTGCTGCCCAACGGCGCTGTCAAATTGAACATACAGCCTGTATGTCACGAAGGCCCTCATGCGTGCCAAGCTGTGACCAGCGTGTTCCGAGGCCGCGATTGTTGTGTGGTTTCCGCGCCGTAAACCGGTTGGCTGAAGGAGTCGCATGGCGGGTGGCCGGAAAACACAGGACGTGGCCGGAACGCGGGAGGCGCTGCTGTCCGCCGCGCGGGCGCTGTTCGCGGCGCAGGGTTATGCGGCGACCGGCACCGAGGAGATCGTGGCCAGGGCGCAGGTGACCCGCGGCGCGCTCTACCACCACTTCCGCGACAAGGCCGAGCTCTTCCGCACGGTCATGGAAGCGGTCGCCGGCGAGGCCGCCGCGACGCTCGTCGACCACGAGCTCAAGCACGCGCAGGAGCACCCCGACGAGTCCTGGGACCAACTCCGGCACGGGCTCCAGTCGTTCCTCGACGTGTGCACGTCGGGGGAGTTCCAGCGGATCGTCCTCATAGACGGTCCTGCCGTCCTCGGCAGCGGCTCGTGGGACGCACTGGTGGGCGAGCACGGTACGGGCCTGCTCGGCGAGTGGCTCCGCAAGTCGATGGCGGGCGGCGAGATCGACGATCTGCCGGTCGCGCCGCTGGCCGGGGTCATCACCGCGATGATCTCCGAGGCGAGCCTCTACACCGCCCGCGCGCAGGACCCGGTGACGGCCCGCGAAGAAGTGGGTCTGGTCGTGGACCGGGTGCTGGCCGGGTTGCGCAAGGGCTGAGGGTGGTCGACGGGTGCCGGCGGGCGGAATCCGCCCGCCGGCACCCGCCCGTTCTCAGGAGTCCCGGCGTACGGCGTCCTCGACCAGCGCGGGCTTGAACACCTTGCCGATGTCCGTCACCGGCAGCGCGTCGATCACATAGACGTCCTTCGGGATCGCCGCCGGTTCGACGGCGTGCGCTGCGGCCCAGGCCGTCAGGGCCTCGGGAGCCACAGGCTGACGTACCGTCACGAAAGCCACCGGCACCTCACCTGAATGCACGTCAGGACGGCCGACCACCGCCGCGCCGGTCACGTCCGGGTGCAGCAGCAGCGACTCCTCCACCGGACGCGGGTCGATGTTGTGGCCGCCCCGGATGATCAGGTCCTTCGCCCGGCCGGTCAGGTACACGTACCCGTCCGCGTCGACCTTCCCGAGGTCCCCGGTGACCAGCCAGCCGTCGAACACCTTCCCCGCCGGGTCGGGCACGGGACCGTCGGGGGTGTCCGTGAGATAACCCGGGAAGACATTCGGGCCCTTGACCGCGATGACCCCGGGCTCACCGGTCTCACATTCCGTCAAAGGCGTCTCGTACGCGTCGACAGTCATCGCCTTGACCTGCTGGTACGCCAGCCGGAGACCCACACTCCCGGGCCGCGGCGCGAACGCGGGCATCGACGAGGTCGCACATGTGCCCTCCGTCAGGCCGTAGCCCTCCAGCATCGGCTTGCCCGACGACGCTTCGAACCCTTCCTGTACGGATTTCGGCAAGGGCGCGGCACCGCAGACCCCCGCCTTCAACGACGAGATGTCCACGCCTTCCGGCACCGGCGGGAGCGACCCGTACAGCGTCGGGACACCGGAGAACGCAGTCACGCGGTAGTGGCTGACGATCCGCCAGAAGTCCGCCATCAGAAGCTTGTCGCGGTAGCCGTCGGGACCGAGCGACACCACCGTGCCGCCGTGCAGGAACGGGCTCAGGCCCGTCACGTACACCGCGTTCGCGTGGAACATCGGCAGCCCGGACAGGGGAGTCGCGCCCTCCTCCAGATACGCGCCGGTCAGACCGCACGCCCAGGCCATGTACACCGCGTTCGCGTGGGTGTGCGGAGCGACCTTCGGAGCGCCGGTCGTGCCGCCGGTGTGGAAGTACGCGGCGATGTCAGCCGGGCCGGGGCGGTACGGGGACACCAGCGCGCCGGCGGGTTCTGCGGCGGCGAGCACGTGGAAGTCACCCGTGGTCACGTTGAGGTCAGTGGCCCCGGGCGGGCCGCCGACCGTCAGCAGCGCCCGCAGCCGCGGCAGCCTGGGAGCAAGCCGTACGGCCTTCTCCCACAGCCCGGGACGCAGTCCCGGGCCGGGGACGAGCAGGATCTCGGCCCGCGTCAGGTTCAGGATGTCGGCCAGGTGCTCCGCGGCCAGCATCGGGTTGACCGGGTTCGCGACGCCGACCGCCTCCGCGCCGAGCAGCGCGGTGTACGAGGCGATCGTGTTCGGCAGCATCAGAGCCACCGTGCCGCGCTCCGACAACCCCAGACGGGTGAACAGGTTCGCCGCCTGGTGCACCTGCGCCGCGAGTTCACCGTACGAGACGGTCTCCTCCCCGGTCCACGGGGCGGAGCCGCCGCGCAGCATCCGCAACGCGGGACGGTCGCCGAACAGGACGGCCGAGCGGGTGACCAGTTCATAGGTGCTCGACGGCAGCCCGCGCTCGGACAGCGGCACCGCCTCGATCGCGGGGACGTCCTCAGGGAGCAACTGGACAGGGCGGGGGCCGAGCGTGTGCGGAGCTGGGGCGGTCGTCAACGGAACACCTTTCACACGTACGGAGGGGAAGTCAGCGGGAGAGATGGTCAGCGATCGCCTGGAAGGCGGTGACGCACTCCTGGTCACGCACCTCGTCGTCGGCGACGGGCCAGGCGCTGGTCTTGACGATCACCACCTCCGCCTCCGGGTCCACATAGAGGTACTGCCCGTAGATCCCGATTCCGGTGAACGCCCGCCGCGGACCGCCGAGCGTCCACCACTGGTTGCTGTAGCCGTAGTAGGACGGCCAGTCGGCGCCCATCCCCCCGACCTCGAGACCGGGGACCCCCCGGCCGCGGCTGCGGGCCACCCACTGCTCCGGGATGATCCGTTCGCCGTCGAGCTCGCCGCCGCGCGCCATGAGCAGACCGAGCCGGGCGAGGTCACGTGTGGTGGCGTTCATCGATCCGCCGCCGATCGCGGTCCGGGGCTTCCGGCGCGTCAGGAAGTAGTAGGCGTCGTGCTCCGCGCCGATCCGGCTCCAGAGCTTTTCGGCGGCGTACTGCGCCAGCGGCATCCCCGTCGCAGCCTCAAGCACCCAGCCGAGAACCTGACTGTCGAGCGTCGAATAGTTGAACCCCGCCCCGGGCTCACCCGTACGCTCGACGTTTTTGACCAGGTCGTGCACCGACCCGCCGCCGGTGATCGCCCGCTCGAAGCGGTTGACGTTGCTGTCCGGGTCGGCGTAGTCCTCGAAGTCGCCCGCGCCGCTGCTCATGTCGAGCAACTGCTCGACCGTCGGCCCGTCGTAGGCCGTCCCGGCGAAGTCGGGCAGGTAGGCGGTCACCAGGTCACCGACGTCCTTGACCGCGCCCTCCGCCAACGCGACGCCCAGCAGCATCGACGTCACCGACTTGGTCAGCGAGAACATCTGGAACCGCACCCCCGGCGCGGCGAACCGCCCCGGGTACACCTCGTGGACGACCTCACCGCGGTGCAGGACAAGGAACGAGGTCGTGTGCGTCCGGTCGTGCAGCCCGGCCAGCTCCCTGGGTTTCCCGCCGAAGTCGTACGGGACCTCAAGCGGCCGCGACCGTCCCGGCAGGGGACGGACGGAACCGCCACGCGCCACGGTCGACGTGGGCAGTGTCCAGTTCATATGGGTGAAGGTCCACTCGTTGACCGGCCGGCGCAACGCCAGCTCCGCCTGGTGCCTCCACAACCAGGCCGCCCCGGCACCCGCGCCGGCGGCCGCGGCCGCTCCGAGGATTCGTCTGCGCGTACTCGGCATCACAAGGCTCCTGGTGCTCGGCGGTCCGGCTGCTGCGTGGAGAAGTGGCCGCGATCGTAGTGCGGCGGAGCCGAAAGCTGAACAGCTGACAAGTCCCGGCGCACCGTCCCCCGCCGGACAGATGAACTGATGATGCTCCGGCGGTGACTCCGCGGCGGGTCACTCGTTGGACCGGGTGTCGACAGCGGTGACAGGCCGCCGCCACAGTCCCGGGCGGCCGCGGCCGCCGCATGGCCGGACCGACGCAGGGCCCCGGCCCACAGGGTGTCACTCCGGCTGCGCCCTACGCACGGAGGAGGGGACGTCCCAGTGGAGCGCCAAGCAACACCGACCGTCACAGGTCAGGCCGGCGGAGTACCCGGGCAACGGACGGGCGGCGGAACCCGGCACGCCGAGGACGTCCTCGCCCTGCAGTACCCCGACCTGGTCAGACTCGCCTACCTGATGCTCCCGGTGGCGATGGAGCGGCACCGCAGGGCGCTCACCGCGCACTCACTGGTCCAGAACGCCGTTCCCACCCCGGTCCGCTGGCCGCGCCGCACCGGCATCGAGGACCCCCTCGACACCGGCGACCGCATCCGCGCCCGCCTCGTCGGGGCGGTCCTGGGCCACAGCGCGGACAACGCCCGCTGGTGGCGGCCCCGCCCCCTGCTGCCGCAGGTGTGGGGCCTGCGCCTGTTCCCCGCCGCCGGGGACGGCGCCGGCGTCACTGTGGAGAAGGAGATCGGCGCGCTCTCGCCACCCGCCCGCGTCGCCTACGTGCTGCGCACCCTCGACGGTGCCGACAACACCACCGTGCGCGCGTTCCTCCAGGGGGCCGGCGTCGAGGACGCCGCGGAGGCGCTGAACTCCGCCACCGCACTGGCCGCCGACTTCGAGCGGCGCGGCATCGCGGCCCCGGGCCTGCTCCGGGACGACCCGCGCTTCGACCCGAGCACCCTGCGCGCGCACTCCACCGACCTGCTGACCCGCCGCCGCCGCCGCGGCCTGGCCGCCGGTGTCGCCGCACTCGTGGCCATAGCCGTGGCCGTCTGGCTGGTCACCGGCGACGGGAACTCCGCGGACGGCTCACCGACAGGACCCGGCACCGAACGGGCGTCGGCCTCCGCGGCCTCCCTGACCTCCGTGCCCGACGGCGCCTGGCAGAACACCACCCGGCTCGACTTCGGGGTCTGGCCCACCCGCGGCCCCCGGACCGGCGACCAGGCCCTCCTCGCCCGCGCCGCGCGCGCCTGGGCCGACAGCCGCGGCCCGGTCCGGGTGACCATAGGACCCGGAGCCGACCCGGGCCCGCCGCGCGGCGGCACCCGGGTGCTCTACGCGGGCGACGTGGACGGCAGCGCCGTCGTCCTGCTCGGCGACGCCACCCGGCTCGCCCGCTACACCGAAGGCCCCGGCGGCTCCGCCCTCGACGTGGCCCGCGCCGACGACTCCGACAGCCGCGAGACCTCCATCGTGGTGCTCACCCGCGGCCCCGGCGGGGCGAGACTGCTCGCCGCACCGTGGGTCACCGACATCGGCGTCCGCGACCTGCGCCGCCCGTCGGGGCCGGTCGGGCCGGTGGCCGTCACCGACGGGATCACCGCCCCGGTCGCCGCCCCGCGCCCGCCCGGAGCCGCCTGCGACACCGTCCCCGTCCTCGAACTCCACTCACCCAAGGCCGCCGACACCCACCCGTACCTCCTGGCCGACCTCGGCGACCTGACACCCGCACACCTCACCTACATGCCGCCGCCGGAGTTCCCGCACACCGGGCGCCCCTCCGAAGCCGCGTCCAGCGACCGCGCCCTGAACACCTGGGCCAAGTCCGCGTGCGCCCTCGACACCCTGCACGACCAGGGCCTGCGCCTGGTCAACAACTGGGAGTACGCGCACTTCCCACTCCCCGAAGCCGGCGGCGAAGGCACCTGGACCTGCGTGCGCGCCTTCGACCGCACCGGCGGCGGCGAGACCGCGGCCCAGTTCTGGACCCCCGCCACCGACGCCCGCACGGCCAGCAGGGTCGCTGACACCCTCACCTGCAGCCGGTCGGGCAACGACGTGCTGGCGGCCACCTACTGGCAGGCCAAGTCCGGAACGTGGTACCTCCTGGCGGCCGGCAGCCGCGATGTCACGAAGATCAATGCGGCCGGAGCGGTCACCGGCAAGGCAGACAACCGCATGCTCGCGGTGAAGCTCCCCGGCGGCCGGCCCCCGGCGGACAAGACTGTCAAGGTGACGGCCGAGCTCAAGGACGGCCGTACGATCACCGCGCTGGGCGGCTGACCCCGCACCCTCCGCCAACGGGCCGGTCGGCCGCCCGCCCCCGCCGTGCCAAACGGCTTGCGGCGTCTCGTACCTTCGAGGGATGACACCGCCGACCGGGACGCCGGACCTCGCACCCTCGACCGCAGTCCTTCCCCAGTTGGAGAAGGCCGCCGGCCGGCGCGGGCCGAGCCAGCACAACCGGGCCGTGCTCCTGGTTGTGGCCTCGGCGCTGTCCGTACAGCTCGGCGCGGCGTTCGCCACCAAACTCCTGCCGCACACCGGCGCGGCCGGCGGTGTCACGCTGCGCCTGTCGATCGCCGCGATCGTGCTGATGGCCTGGACCAGGCCGAGTGTGCGGGGCCGCAGCCGCGAGGACTGGGTGGTGGTGCTCGGCCTCGGCGTGGCCTTCGCCGGGATGAACTACACCTTCTACGAGGGCCTCGCCCGCCTCCCGCTGGGCCCCGCGGTGACCCTGGAGTTCCTCGGCCCGCTCGGCCTGGCGCTGGTGCTGTCCCGCAGGCTGCGCGACCTGCTCTGGGTGGCCCTGGCCGGCGGTGGCGTCGCCCTGCTCGGCCTGGGGGAGGGCGGGGGGTTCGGCGGCCTGGACCCCGTGGGCATCGTGTTCATCCTGACCGCGGGGTCCTGCTGGGCTGCGTACATCGTCCTGGCGTCCAAGACCAGCAAGCGCTTCGCCGGCATCGACGGACTGGCGCTCGCGGTGGCCGTGGCCGCCGTGCTGGTCGCCCCCGGGGGCCTCGCCCAGTCCGGAACGGCCTTGTTCGCGCCGGACATCCTGCTCCTGGGCGCGGGCGTCGCGGTCCTGTCGTCGGTCATGCCGTACACCTTCGAAATGCTCGCGATCAAGCACCTGCCGCCGTCCGCGTTCGGCCTGCTCGCCTCCCTGGAACCAGCGGTCGCCGCGGCGGCCGGGTTTGTGATCCTGGGTCAGTCCCTGGCCTGGATCCAGGTGGCCGGGATCCTGCTTGTCGTCCTGGCCAGCGGTGGCGTGACGCTGGCCGGAGCGCCGAAGGACGGGTGATCCCGGCGTCGGGGGTCAGGGCCGCCGGGCCTTTTCCGCGGCCTTCGCCGAACTGGTCTTCCGGGTGCTGTTCCGGGAGCCTTTCAGAGCGTTCTCCGAGGGATTCCTGCGGGGCTTCTCCGGGGCCTCCCCGGACCGCTGCCACGGGATCAGCCGCTTCTTCCACGCGCCCTTGGGCTTTGGACGGTCGCGCATCTCCATGTACGGCTCCTCGTGCGCGGGGTGCCCCGCGGCGATCGCCCGGCTGCGTTCCAGCTCGGCGTTGAACTCCGCGCCGAGCAGCAGCGCGATGTTCGACAGGTGCAGCCACACCAGGAAGATGATCACACCGGTCAGCGTTCCGTACGTCTTGTTGTACGACCCGTAGTGCGCCACGTAGAACGCGAACCCCAGGGACATCGCGACCCACAGGAACACGGCGACCACCCCGCCGGGGGTGATCCACTTGAAGCCCTGCTTCGCGTTGGGGGAGGCCCAGTACAACAGTGCGAACAGGCCGTTGATGACCACCAGCAGGACTGGCCACTTCGCGTAGTCCCACGCAGCCACCGCCGCCTCGCCGAAGCCCAGGACACCGCCGACCTGCCTGGCCAGCGCGCCGGTGAACACCACCGCGATCGCGCTCGCCGACATCAGGACCAGCGTGACCAGGGTGACCACGATCCGGATCGGCACCGTCTTCCACACCGGGCGGCCTTCCGGCACGTCGTAGATGGCGTTCGACGCCCGCATGAACGAGGCGATGTAGCCGGACGCCGACCACAGCGCCAGCCCCAGCCCGAGCAGGGCCATCGGCCCGGCCGCGCTCCGGTTCTTCTCCAGGCTCTCGATCGCCCCGATGAGGAGGTCGTGCGTCTCCTGGGGAGTCAGCTCCTTGGTGTTCTTCACCAGCGCCTCGGTCGCCGACGAACCGGCCAGTCCGACAAGCGACACGACCACAAGAAGCGCGGGGAAGATCGAAAGTATGGCCTGGTAGGTGAGCGCCGCCGCCCAGATCGACAGGTCGTCCCGGCGGTACTCCCCGAAGGTCCGCCACACCGCGCCCCACCACGAGGCCCGCGGCAGGTCGGCAGGGGACTCCGCCGCTGCTTCTTTTTCCTTCGTCCGAATTTCCTTCGTCCGAATTTCCTTCGACCGGGCTTCCCCCGTCCGGGATTCCTTCGGACGAGATTCTTTCGGACGAGATTCTTTCGGACGACGGTCCGCCGGATGCCGCATGGTGACTCTCCCCTGCCTGATCCCGTGCTGGGACGGGGCAGCGTCTACCCGGGGCGCGGGGTCGCATTCCTACCGCCTCCGGGCGGCCGTCCGGGATCCGGGGACCGATGCGGGGCGGCGGACTTCCACTGTCGCGGGGCGACTGTCTCCTACTGTCGCGGGGCGACTGTCTCCTACTGCCGCGGGGCGTACATGATCAACGCGACGCCGAGCAGGCAGACCCCCGCGCCGACCGCGTCCCACCGGTCGGGCCGGAACCCGTCGAACGCCATCGCCCACAGCAGCGACCCCGCGACGAACACCCCGCCGTACGCGGCGAGGATGCGCCCGAAGTTCGCGTCCGGCTGCATCGTCGCCACAAATCCGTACGCTCCGAGCGCGACCACGCCGAGCCCGGCCAGCCACCACGGCTTGTTCTCCCGCACGGACTGCCAGATCAGCCAGGCGCCACCGATCTCCGCTACGGCGGCGAGCAGGAACAGGGCCGTGGAACGAAAGACGATCATGGACATACGGTACGGCGCGGGCCGGTAAGGAAGTCCTTCCGTATGGGGGCAAGCCGCTGCCGTGTCCGCAGCATTGTCGTTAAAGGAGGTGATGACTGCCGTGACGCTGATGGAACGCACCGATGCCCCGGACGAGGGTATGCCGCTGCGCGCACTGGTCGAGCAGCTTGATGTGCCCGACGGTATGCGGGTCGAGATCATCGGGGGAACGACCGTGATGTCGCCGACGCCGCGGGTTAAGCACGCGGCGGTCCTACGCAGGCTGTACGACCCACTGGCTCCGCAGATCGCGCCGAACAGGGTCGCGCTTCAGGTCACCTCCACGGATTCCCCGCCCGACACCCCGGATGCCGGGGGGACAACAGCGGCTCCCGCACGGACCGGTGTCCGGACCGCGTGCCGGATCGTCCTGCGGCCCTCGGATGTCGGCGGCCCGGTCCATGCTGGTCTGAACCGGCGGACCGTCCGCGGGAGAGGAGCCCACCGATGAAGATGACCCGGTACGACAACGGCGCACCCCTGTGGGTCGACGTCAGCAGCCCCGACCTGGACAAGGCGCACACCTTCTACGGAGCCCTGTTCGGCTGGGAGGCCGCCCCGGCGCGGACCGCCGGGGACACCGGCGGGTACGGCCTGTACACCCTGCGCGGCAGCGCCGTCGCGGGCTACGGGCCGTCGATGCCCGACGAGCCCATGCCGCACTGGACGATGTACCTCAGGACCGACGACGCCCAGGCCGCCTGTGACGCGGTCGCCGCGGCCGGCGGCACGGTGCTCCAGCCGCCCGTTCGGGTGCGCGACCAGGGCACCCAGGCGATCTGCACGGACCCGTACGGCGCCTGGTTCGGCCTGTGGCAGCCCGGCACCTTCGAAGGCCTCGAACTGATCGACGAGCCGGGCTCGGTCAACTGGCTGGAGCTGGCGACCCGCGAAGTCGCCGGCTCGAAGGACTTCTACGGCACGGTCTTCGGCTGGGGCGGGGAGACCCGGCCGATGCCGGGCAGCACGTACACGACCTGGACCCTCGCCGCGGACGGCGGCGGCTTCGGCGGCATGGTCCAGATGAACGAACAGTGGCCCGACGGGATCCCGCCGCACTGGATGCCCTACTTCGACGTCGAGGACGTCGACCGGACCGCCGCGCTGGCGACCGGCCTGGGCGGCGGCGTCCTGGTGCCGCCCACCGACCACCCCGGCGCGGGCCGCTTCGCGCTGCTGGCCGACGCGACGGGCGCGCACTTCTCGATCCTGAAGGCGCTGCGGCCGTCCGGGGCCTGAGCACCCACCGCCGGGGCGCACCGATCGGGACCCCGTTAGACTCACCAAGCGTGACGAAGCCCCGCATCCCGAACGTCCTGGCGAACCGCTACGCCTCCGCTGAGCTGGCCACCTTGTGGTCCCCCGAACACAAGGTGGTCCTCGAACGGCAGCTCTGGCTGGCCGTGCTCAAGGCGCAGAAGGACCTCGGCATGGAGGTCCCCGAAACTGCGATCGCCGACTACGAACGCGTGATCGACCAGGTCGACTTGGCGTCCATCGCCGGGCGGGAGCGCGTCACCCGGCACGACGTCAAGGCCCGCATCGAGGAGTTCAACGCGCTGGCCGGGCACGAGCAGGTCCACAAGGGCATGACGTCCCGCGACCTGACGGAGAACGTCGAGCAGCTGCAGATCCGGCAGTCGCTCGAACTGGCCCGCGACCGTACGATCGCCGTCCTGGTCAAGCTCGCCGAGCTGGCCGCCGCCAACGCCGAACTGGTCATGACCGGCCGCTCGCACAACGTCGCAGCCCAGGCCACCACCCTCGGCAAGCGCTTCGCGACGGCCGCCGACGAGCTGCTCGCCGCGCACGCCCGCCTCGAAAACCTGCTCGACCGCTACCCGCTGCGCGGCATCAAGGGCCCGGTGGGCACCTCGCAGGACATGCTCGACCTGCTCGGCGGCGACGAGGCCAAGCTCGAAGACCTCGAACAGCGCGTCGCCACCCACCTGGGCTTCGCGGAGGCCTTCACCTCCGTCGGCCAGGTCTACCCGCGCTCGCTCGACTACGACGTGGTCACCACGCTCGTCCAGCTCGCCGCCGCGCCGTCGTCGCTGGCCAAGACGATCCGCCTGATGGCCGGGATCGAACTGGTCACCGAGGGCTTCAAGGCCGGCCAGGTCGGCTCCTCGGCCATGCCGCACAAGATGAACACGCGTTCGTGCGAGCGGGTCAACGGCTTCACCGTCATCCTGCGCGGCTACGCCTCGATGGTCGGCGAGCTGGCCGGGGACCAGTGGAACGAGGGTGACGTGTCCTGCTCGGTGGTCCGCCGTGTGGCGCTCCCCGACGCGTTCTTCGCCTTCGACGGGCTGGTCGAGACCTTCCTGACCGTCCTCGACGAGTTCGGCGCGTTCCCGGCTGTGATCGCCCGGGAACTCGACCGCTACCTGCCGTTCCTCGGTACGACCAAGGTCCTGATGGCCGCGATCCGCGCCGGAGTCGGCCGGGAGACCGCGTACGGGATCATCAAGGAGCACGCGGTGGGCTCCGCGCTGGCGATGCGCGAGGGCAGCGAGCGCAACGAGCTGCTCGACCGCCTGGCCGCCGACGAGCGGCTGCCGCTGTCGCGCACCGACCTCGACGCGCTGCTCGCCGACAAGCTCTCCTTCACGGGTGCGGCCGCCGGTCAGGTGCACAGCATCGTCGCGTGGGTCGACGCGCTGGCCAAGCAGCACCCGGAGGCGGCGGCGTACCGCCCGGGCGCGATCCTCTAGGAATCGCCGCTGCGTCGATCATGTACAAAAAGCCCCTTCGGAGATCGGTAAGGGGAATTTTGTACATGATCGACGCGGCTGTTTCACGCCGGCACAACCAGTCCGGCGACGGCATCTGCGAAGGCTTCCCGCAGTCGCCGCACTCCACGAGCGACCCGACGACGTCGGCCAGTGACGCGGGGTCCAGTGACGCGGGGTCCAGTGACACCGGGTCCAGTGACATGGGGTCTTGAGAAGACGTCGTACGGTTCACCCCGCGTGTCCTGGCCTTCTGCACGGGCCCGGTCCTGGCACCCGGCACCTGGTCGGCGTTCTCCAGACGCCAGCGCAGCAGGCCCGCCGTGATCTTCTTGCGGGGGAGGCCGCGCGTCAGCAGCGACACCGTGGCGTCGATGTCAGTCGCGTTGCTGTCCAGACAGGCCGCGATGAACGGCGTCAGCCAGGCGGTGTCCTCCGGAGAGAAGACCAGACGCGGGTCGTGTGCGGCGATGCGGGCGAGGACGGTGGCAACGGGGGTGAGTGGACCTTCGAACTTCCTTGCTGGTTCAGCCTGTCCGGGTTCGCCGGATGACGCCGGAGCGGCTTGTCCGGGCTCCTGGGGCCGCGCCGCCTGGCACCGCCCCTCGCGGCGTTGCCGGATCCTCCAGGTATGACCGGTACGAGTTCGGATCCTGCGCCTTAATTCCTACGTGTCCCGAGTGCCCAGCGCGGAAATCCTTACGATCGCGAGCTCCTATTCGCCGGTCTCACCGTCGATCAGTTCCCGTACGACATCGAGCTGCCCGACGTGCCGTGCGTACTCCTGGAACAGGTGGAAGAGGATCCGCCCCAGGGTGGGAGCCTCTTCGGGCATCTTGAACCGGCCGCCGATTGCGGCCCGTTGATCCAGTGCCGCGCCGGCGGCCAGCATGCGCGACTGGTGCACCTCGGCGTTATAAGCCGTCATGACGCTTTCCGTGGTCAGCAAGGCGGGGATGCTCCACTCCGCCGTGTCGCCGCCTTCCGGGTAGGCGATGACATCTTCGGCGGCGAACCCCCAGCGCATCCAACGGCGTTCGGCCCAGCCGAGGTGCTGGACCAGGCCCAGGGGTGACCAGCCCAGTGGCTCAAACGGTTGGCAGAGCCGGGTGTCTGACAGCCCGTCGATCTTTCGCAGGAGCGCTTCGCGGTACCAGTCGAGGTAGCCGAGGAGGAGTTCGTGGGGGTCGGATACTTCGACTCCGGGGCCTTCGAGGAGGGCGGGGGAGTGCTCCGCGTGCGTGTTCATCTGCTGACGGTAGCTCTGGCGGTGCTGATCCCGGGGAAGCAGGGTTCTTCGCGGGCTGCGGCGGCGAAGGCCTGTCGGCCGGGTGATCCCCGGTAGGGGTGTGGTGAGCCTGTGACAGCTGTTTGGCATGTGGCAGGAATGCGCCTATCAGACCCGGAGTTTCACGATCCAGGATGAGTCGTTGGCACCATGCGTCCTATCTGAGGGGACAAATGAAGATCACGAAACTTGCCGCGCTGCTGTTCGCGGTGATCGCTCTGTTCGCCGGCTCAACGGCTGCGGCGTCCGCGGCGCCGCAGTTCGACTTCCGTGCGGAGTCCCGCGCGGCCGGACTCACCGATGCCCAGGCGTCGAACCTCCAGCAGCGGGTCGACACCGTCCTGGCCGGGAACGCGGGCGGGCGCCAGGTCTCCGCGACGAAGGTCAAGTACGACGGTCTCACCGTCACGTTCGACCCGCGCTACTCCACGGCCGCCGGCGCGATCTCCAATGCCAGTCTGAGCTGCGGCTACGGACACCTGTGCATGACCGTCCGCGGCACCAACTTCGACTTCTACAAGTGCCAGACCTGGAGCGTGAGCAACTGGTACGGCACGGGGCCGTACATCAACAACCAGACGACGGGCACCGTCGCCTGGTTCTACGGTCAGAGCGGCAACACGCTGTGGGGGTCGACGGCCTACTCCTCGGGTACGGCCGACTGGGGTCCCGTCTGGTCGCTGCGGCCGTGCTGAACTGACGCGTTGAGTTGACGCACTGAGCGCGAGCCGCCTCCGTGACACCGGGGGCGGCTCCGCCGGTCCCGGAGTTGTTCCCGGCGACGCTGGGACAATCCGTACGCGATCGTTAGGAAAGCAGGTCGCCCACCGCGGTGACGCCCGCTGTGATGGCGCGCTCCCCGACGTTTCCGAACCTCAGGACCAGTTGTGCCGGTGCGGTTGTGGGCACGGAGCGGTAGACGCTCATTCCGTAGAGCCCGACGGAGGGGGTTCGGGCGGCGGCGAGTCCTTGGAGGGCGCCCACCGGCTCCCGGTCGTACCGGAACTCCGCGTCGTAGTCGTCTTCGATGTCTTCGGTGCCATCGCGCTGGCGGCCGGGGTCATCGTCACCTTCCTTCCTCTTGCCGTCCCGTCGGCGTCGACCGGGATCATCGCCGTGGCCTTGTTTGTCATGCCCGGAGCGTCGACCGTGTCCCGCTGGTTCACCGGCCGGCACGGCGACCGGCACGGACATCGCGGCCTGGTCCTGCCCGGTCTGCTCATCTCGGCCGGCGGAATGCTGGTCACTGCGCTGACGCACAGTCCGGTCGCCGTTGTGGCCGGTGTGGCCCTGTTCGGCATCGGCTTCGGTATCACCCAGAACGCGACTCTGACACTGATGTACTCACGGGTCTCCAGTTCCGGGCACAGCACCGTGAACGCCCTGTGGAACTTCGCCTACGACGCCGGAATGGGCGTCGGCGCCCTCGGTTTCGGAGTGCTCGCCCGGTCCACCGGCTATCCGTCGGCCTTTGTCCTGACCGCCGGTTTGATGCTTACGGCGCTGGCGCCTGCCTGGCGGGACCGCGCGACCCGGCCGGCGCAGACCACCGTCAGCGAACCGATGCGCCCTCCAGCGCCGGGTAGTCCACATTTCCCCGCTCCCCGCCCCCGTAGATCCCCACCGTCGCGCGCGGGTTCAGCGGTCCGGCGCCCGGCAGCCGTGGGTTCAGCGGTCCGGCGCCCGGCAGCCGTGGGTTCAGCGGTCCAGCGCCACGGCGTCGATCTCGATCAGCCAGTCCGGCTGGGCCAGTGACGGGACTTCGAACAGCGTGTCGGCGGGGTACGGCTCGGACAGGAACTCCCCACGCAGCTTGATGATCTTGTCGAGGTTCGCCTCCATGTCGGTGACGAGGATGGTCAGCTTCACCACGTCCTTGAGACTCGCCCCGGCCGCGGCGAGGACCTTGGTGAGGTTGGCGAAGACCTGCCGCCCCTGGGTTTCGAAGTCGGACGAGACCGTACGGCCGGTCTCGTCGATCCCGGCCTGCCCGGAGACGTGGATCAGTCCGGCGGCGCGGACGGCCTGGGAGATCTTGTAAGGCTCGTACCAGTCGGGGGTGGTGGCGATGCGTTCCAGCCCGGCGGGCTGAGTGGGTGCGGAGGGCTGCGGACTGGCGTTGGACATGACGGCTCCCCGGGTGATCGCGACAGCGAAAGTGTATGCGCATGCATGAAGTGTGTGCGCATGCATATATTGCCCCTGCATGTAGAATTCCGTCAAGAGGCAGGCGGAGAGAGGGATCTGATGACCGGTACGCAGCAGTGGGACAAGGTCGTGGCCCTCCACGCCCGCGTCGAGGGCGAACTCGCGCGCACCCTCCAGCGCCGCCACAACATGGGCCTGTCCGAGTTCCGCGCGCTGCGCTGGCTCGCCGCGTCGCCGTCCGGGGAACTGCGCATGCAGGACCTCGCCGTCCACACCGGCCTCGACCAGAGTTCCGTGAGCCGGCTGGTCGTGCGCCTGGAGAAGGAGGGCCTGGGCCGCCGCGACCTCTGCCCCAAGGACCGGCGCGGGGTCTACACCGTCATCACGGACGAGGGCCGCAAGCGGTTCGCCGAGGCGGAGCCGGCGTACGCGCAGACGCTGGACGAGGTCCTCGACCAGGCGGGCGCCGATCCGTGCCTGGGGAGCATGGTCGCGGCGCTACGGGGCTGACGGGCGGGCGCGACCGCCGGGTGTGCCCGGTGGGC
The DNA here is from genome assembly GCF_057291755.1 of Kitasatospora sp. UYEF31. Classification (NCBI taxonomy): domain Bacteria; kingdom Bacillati; phylum Actinomycetota; class Actinomycetes; order Kitasatosporales; family Streptomycetaceae; genus Kitasatospora; species Kitasatospora sp. UYEF31. The sequence continues at coordinate 10,691 of NZ_JBXAWK010000002.1, read as the reverse complement.
TGGAACCGCACCGGCCGCACACAACGGTCACGCTGCCGTCGAAGGCGTACTCCTCAGTGCGCCCAGTGCGCCCAGTGCGCCCAGTGCGCCCGGTGCGCCCGGTGCGCCCGGTGCGCCTGGAAGTTGATGTCCGACCCGAAGATCCCGGACAGCCGCAACCACAGCGGCAGCCCCTGCGCGCCAACCCTGCGCGCCAACCCCGCCCGTCGACTCCGCCCGTCGACTCCGCCCACCGGCTCCGTGTCTCAGCTCTCCCGGACGTACTCCCAGGGCTCCAGGTCCACCCAGTGCTCCTTCGTCATGATCCTGAGCAGTCCGTCGGCCGTGCGCCGGAACCCGGCGGCTTCGGCCGTCGCGATGCTCGCCGCGTTGTCCGGAGCGATCCGCAGGATCACCCGCTCGGGGGCCAGTTCCCTCAGGGCGTACTCCGTCACCACCCGCGTCGCCGCACTGGCGAGGCCCTGTCGCCGGAACGCCGCACCGACCGTGTACCCGATCTCGGTGTCCTGGCCGACCTTCCCGGAGCGGAACACCAGCACCTCGCCGAGCGGCCGCCCGCCGTCGCGGGTGATCGCGAGCTGGATGCGCTGCCCGGCCACCCGGGTGCTCCTGGCCTTCTCCAGGTACTCCCGCGCCGCGGCCTCGCCGAACGGCGACTCCAGCGGTGTCCAGCGGTCGACTTCGGGCTCGTCGAACAGTTCGATCATGACCGGCAGGTCGGCCTCGGTCCACTCGCGCAGCCGGACACCGTGACCGGTCAACAGCAGGGAGTCCGGCTTGGGGTATTCGGCTGTCGTCATGCCCCGATCCTGCCTGGCGCGGGACCGGGGAGCGAGACAGGGGCCGGGGAGCGGGCCGTAGGGGCAAGTCGCCGGCCCCGGTCGCCGGACCCGCCCGGGGGACCCGGTCCCCCGGCCAGGGCTCAGCCCGCGAACCAGCCGCCGTCCACCGGCATGATCGCCCCGTTGACGTAGGACGCGCCCGGCGAGGCCAGGAACACCGCGACCGACGCCATCTGCTCCGGCTCGGACATCACGCCGGCGTTCATGAGCACGCCCGAGAGCGCCTCGAAGCCCTTCTCGCTCATCGGCCCGTTGATGATGTTGGTGTTGACGCCACCGGGGCAGATGGCGTTGCAGCGGATGCCCTGTGCGCGGTACGAGTACGCGATGTTGCGGGTCAGGCCCACGACGCCGTGTTTCGACGCGGTGTACGACGGGCCGCCGCAGCCGCCGCGGATGCCCGCCGCCGACGCGGTGTTGATGATCGAGCCCTTGGCTTCCAGGATGTGCGGCAGCGCCGCCTTCGCGACCAGGAACACGCCCGTCAGGTTGACCCCGACGACGCGCTGCCACTCGCTGAGTTCGATGTCCTCCAGGAGGCCCATCGAGTCGAGCACACCCGCGTTGTTGCACAGGACGTCGAGACTTCCGTACGCGGATATCGTGCTCGCCACCATCGCGCCCACCGACGCCTCGTCGGCCACGTCCACGGCCACGGAGACTGCGGTCCCGCCTGCGGCGGTGACCTCCGCGGCGGTCTTCGCGGCGGTCTCCGCGCTCAGGTCGGCGACGACGACGCGGTCGCCCTGTGCGGCGAACGCGAGGGACATCGCCCTGCCGATACCGGAGCCGCCGCCGGTGATCAGAACGGTGCGGAGGGCCTGCTGGTCAGCGGAAACGCTCATGCTCTGCTACTCCTGGGATACTCGCGGGACATCGGCTGACGTACCGTCAGGTGCTTACCGTAAGGCAGGGAGCGCAAGGAGGATACGGCGACTGGGATATCCATACACGCGTGCCTTCTGGTTGGATGGGCCGATGACCGTTGACCGGCTTCTGCGGCAGATCGAGACCTATTACGACACCGTCCCGCGCAGCGTCACCCGGGCTGAGGACTTCGGCCCGCTGACCCTGTTCGTCCAGAGCGGCGACGGCTGGCCGTACTACGCCCGGCCCACGCTCGGGCACGGAGGGCCCGTGACGGGCGGGGACATCGCGGAAGTACGGGCCCGTCAGCGCGAACTGGGCGTCCCCGAAGCCTTCGAATGGGTGGACGAGGTCACACCCGGACTCCAGGAGACCGCCGCGGCGGCCGGACTGACCGTCCACACCCACCCGCTGATGGTCCTCGACCGCGACTCCTACACGGACGTGCTCGGAGACGCGGACGTACGGAGGATCTCCCCGGACGCGGCCGACCTCGCCCTGGTGCGAAGCGTCCCGGCGGTGGCCTTCGCCGCGCCCGGCACCGCCGTCGGGACCGGGGGCGTCACGCTGCGTGACAGTGCTGCGCTCAACCTCCCGCCGGTGTTCCTGGCCTACGTCAACGAGCGGCTGCGCAGCGGGAACACCGTCACGTACGCCGCGTACGACCCGGCCGGGCCTGTCTGCGTCGGAAGCCACAACCCGGCCGGGGGGGTCACCGAGATCGTCGGTGTCGGCACCCTGCCGACCGCCCGTCGGCGCGGTCTGGCCGCCGCGGTGACCGGCGCCCTGGTCGCCGACGCGGTGATGTCCGGCGTCGGACTGGTGTTCCTCTCCGCCGGTGACGAGGACGTCGCGCGCATGTATGAAAAAGTCGGCTTCCGCCGGATGTTCACCGCGGTGATCGCCGAAGTGCCGGAAGCCCCGGAACCTTCGGAGGTTTGAGGCTGTTCCGGGGTGTCCGTACTGCGCCCAGACGTGCGCGCGGACGTGCGTACAGACGTTCGCGCGGACGCGCATACGGACACCCCGGGCGCGTCACGCCGAGAGAACAGCCAGCCCCAGCAGCGCGACCCCGCACCAGGAGACGGCGGACAGTTGCTCACCGAGCACGACCGCGCCCAGGACCGCCGCCGCCGCGGGTTCCGCGATCGTCAGTACGGTCGCCACTGCCGCGGGCGTGTGCCGCAGCCCGAAGCCGTAGAGGGTGTACGCGACGAAACTCGTGAACACCGCCAAGTAACAGGCCAATGCTGCACCATTCCAGGAAACCACCCAGGACATGTCGACAACAAGCAGCACCGGCAGTACCAGCACGGCGCAGCCCCCGAACAGCACCCCCATCACCACGCGCGGCTCCCGGCCGCGCTGGATCAGCCGCCCGCCGACACAGGCGTAGACGGCGTACGCGAACCCCGCGACCAGCGCGAGCACGACACCCAGCGGGTCGGCCGACGTGCCGCCCCCGCCGAAGACGATCACCGAGCACCCGGCGACGGCTGCGACCAGGGCCGTGCCGGTCCGCGCATTGACGGCCGTACGGGAGAACAGTGCCGCGAAGACCGGGGCGCTCCCCAGCGCGACGACCGTCGCGACGGAGACGCCCGTCCGGGCCACCGCAGGGTAGAACGTCACCGGATAGGCGGCCACCGCGGCTGCGCCGAGCAGGAGCAGTCCCTTTTCGCACTTGTCGACCGTACGGACGAATCGAACAGAACCGGGTGCGGTGCCGGACAGCAACAGGCCGCCCAGGAACAGTCCGACGGCGCCGACCGCCGGTGGGGAGGCGTCGGCCGGGGCGAAGGAAGCGGCCGTTCCGGTGGTTCCCCACAGGAGCGCGGCGATGAGGATGGGCAGCGGGCCGCGCGTCCTGTATTTGCCCGGGGGACAACTCCCGGACCCCGAGCGGACAACCCGGGTGGTTCGCCTCAGGGGGAACGCCGACGCTCGTCGGAGTGCGGAGAACAGCGCGCGGACAGCAGTGACGGCAGACGTGGACACGTCGTGGCCTTCCGTTGCGAATCAACAGGGGGAGTGGATTCGGAACGGGCGCGCAGCGTCGTGTGCAGGCAGAAGCGACCTGTGCCGGTGGTGTCAGCTCAGGCGGGAAGTGCCGGTGTCACGCGCCCGTCAGGCGCGGACCGGCGGGGTGATGATGCGGTGCTGTTGCGGTGACATGCCGGGAACGCTAGCCGACCGGCTCAGCCGGCGGGCTGAATTTCGAGCTGCGACAGACCCGCCCTGGCGGTACTTTCGGCGCAAACCATCACATTATGCGGAGCACTCGATGATCACCCACCTGAACACCGTCCCGCTGTACGTCGCCGACCCGGAGCGTTCCCGGGTCTTCTACGTGGAGGAGCTTGGTTTCGAAGTCCGTACGGATGCGGAGATGTCACCCGGCAAACGCTGGCTGGAGGTCGGCCCCAAGGGCGAGCGGACCGCTTTTGCTGTTCTCAGTGCCGCCGACTTCGACACGACGCCCGGCGGCCCCGCCCCCGCGACGCTCACCGCCGCGGACGCCCGCGTCCGTAACGTCGTGGGTACGGCCGGTCCGCCCCGTGGCGGGGTTCCGGGGCGGGGGCCGTCCCGACGGAGCGCTTACGCCGGTCCGCACGGAACACGACGTTGTCAGTGCGGTCCGCCACACTCCCCTGCATAGGCCGTGACAGGGGAGGGGCCACACATGAAATTCCAGATCGAGCGTACGGAACTGGCCGATGCGGTGGCCTGGATCGGGCGCAGCCTGCCCGCCAGGCCCGCCGTGCCGGTGCTCGCGGGCATCCTCGTCGAGGCGTCGGCGGGCAAAGTCGTGCTGTCCGGCTTCGACTACGAGGTCAGCAGCCGCGTCGAACTGAAGGCCGACGTCGACGGGCCGGGGCGGGTCCTGCTCCCCGGGCGGCGGCTCACCGACACCACCAAACTCCTGCCCGCCGGCTACGTCGACGTGACGACCGAGGGCAACCGGGTGCGGGTGGAGGCGGGTGACACCAGCTTCACCCTCAACACCCTGCCGGTCGCTGACTACCCCCAACTGCCCGAACTCCCGCCGGTGCGCGGGGTTGTCCCGTCCGGGCTGTTCGCCGAAGCCGTGGCCCAGGTGGCCGTCGCCGCCGGACGCGACGTGACCCTTCCCGAACTGACCGGCGTACGGCTGACCGTCGACGCGGACGTCCTCACCCTGGACGCCACCGACCGCTACCGGCTGGCGCTGCGCACCTGCGGCTGGGCCCCCGACGACCCGGACTTCGCGGCGACCGCCGTCGTCCCCGCTCGGACGCTGCTCGACGTGGCCAAGCCGCTGGCCGGCGCTTCGCCGGTCCGGATCGCACTGGGCGACGGCGTGGTCGGCTTCGAGAGCGACGGCCGCCGGACGACCTGCCGGCTGCTCAACAGTCGCCTGCCGGACCCGCGCACGCTGTTCCCCACCGAGTTCACGTCCTTCGTGACGCTGGAGACCGAAGCGTTCACCGCCGCGGTCAAGCGCGTCGCGGTGGTCGCCGAGCGCAGCGCCCCGGTGCGGCTCACCGTCACCGGCGGCCTGGTGACCGTCGAAGCCGGCTCCGGCGACGACGACCTCGCGACCGCCCGCGTCACGGCGCACCTCGACGGCGAGGAAGTCCGTACGGGATTCAACCCCGGCTACCTGCTCGACGGCCTGGCGGCGATCGGCACCCCGACGGTCCGGCTCTCGCTCACCACCGCGGCCGGGAAGGCGGTCCTCACGGGCGTCAACGACGACGAGTCCGCAGGGGCGTTCAGCTACCTGATCATGCCGATGCGCGTACGGACGTGACAATGGGGTCGTGAACACCAGCGAGTTTGAGGAACATGAAGCAGCCGGAGCCGACTATGCGGGCCTTCTGGTCACCGCGGGCGTGACAGCGGTCACCCAGGCGCTCCGGACGGACGGCGTGTCGGCCGCGGTGGCTTCCGTGGGGGCGGACCGTACGGCCGTCATCCCCGCGGCGGAACACGACCTCGACGCCGTGGCGAAGTCGCTCAGCGCGCGACGGGGGTTCAACGTGCTGACCCACCGGGTCCGGGGGTGGGTCGGCCTGCGGGTCTACCGGCGCGGCAAGGCGACCCACGATTACGTCAGCGATCAGCAGGCCCTGCTTGAAGTCGTGGACGACGGGGACGGCCTCACGGTGAACTTCGGCGGCGCCACCTACCCGCTCGGCGAAGCGCCCGCGGCGGGCCCGACGGGAGCCGAGGCCGGTCCCTTCCTCTTCTTCGCCGCGGGCGAGGCCGACGCGGAGCGCCTCACCTGGGCGCTGCGCGAGGAAGACCTCGAGCCGGAGGAGCGGCACGACATGGTCGTCGCCGCGCTCAACCTCGACCAGGGGCCGCTGACCATCGCCTACCGGGACGTGTCGGAGGCCGCGACTGAGTTCGGTCTGACCCGGGTCGGCTGACCGGGCCCGGGACACTCGTTCCCATGCGTCCCACCGCCGAACAACTCGCCGCCGCGCGGGACACCACGATCCCCGACGTGATCGGGCCCGGTCTGAAGGTGCTGTTCTGCGGCATCAATCCGGGCCTTCTGTCCGGCGCGACCGGCCGGCACTTCGCCCACCCCGGAAACCGGTTCTGGCCGGCGCTGTTCCTCTCCGGCTTCACGCCGGGGCTGCTCAAGCCCGAGGAGCAGCGGGAACTGCTGACGTACGGACTGGGCATCACCAACGTCGTCGCCCGCACCACGGCCAAGGCCGGCGAACTGTCCAAGGCCGAGTACGTGGCGGGCGGGGAGATCCTGCGGTCGAAGGTGGCCGCCCGGCGGCCCGGGTGGCTCGCCGTCGTGGGGATCGGCGCGTACCGCACCGCCTTCGCCGAGCCCAAGGCGACGGTCGGCCGGCAGTCCCGGATGATCGGGGACACGGAGATCTGGGTGCTCCCGAACCCGAGCGGCCTGAACGCGCACTGGACGCAGGAGGCGCTGGGGGAGGCGTTCGCGCAGTTGCGGGCGGTGGTGCGCTGAGGACTGTCCTCCGGGGGCCGCCGCGCTACCAACTGAACAGACGGGAGAGTTCTGGTGGTCATTCCGCTCGGATGACCACCAGAACTCTCCCGTCTGTTCAGTTGGTACCGGATCAGCCCGGATCAGCCCGGATCAGCCCAGCCCGGTCAGGCCAGGCGGCGACGGAAAGCCAGGAGTCCGGGCTCCACAGCTTCGAGCGCACGAACGCCTTGGGGCAGCGCGCGTACTCGGAACCGTCAGGCGCGCGGCCAGTCCGACAGTTCACCGATCTTCGCGTCGCGGCCGTCGCCTGAGGAGCGGCCGGTGATGCGGCGGCCCAGCCACGGGCCCAAGTGCGTACCGGCCCAGCGGACGTCGGCGCGGCGGCGGTCGGCCCACGGCGCGGGGCGGGTCGCGGGGATGCGGTCCCGCCAGTCGGTGTCGTACGGCAGGCCCAGTGCCTCGCACGTCGCCTCGAACACCCGGCGGTGGCCCTCGGAGTTCAGGTGCAGGCGGTCCTCGGCCCACACCCGGGGGTCGTCGAACACCCGGGCGGTGAACAGGTCCACCACCACCGCGTCGTAACGGGACCCCAGCCCGTCGACGCAAGCGATGAGCTGATTGATCCTCGGCATCAACCGGGCACTCGACGACATCCGGCGGGTCGGGTCCGTGGAGCGGAAGACCACCAGACGACCGCTGTTCGCGGCCAGTTTCGCCGCGGACTCCTCCAGGAGTCCGCACACCGCGTCCACATCGCAGCGCGGGCGCAGGACGTCGTTGAGGCCGCCGGCGAGCGTCACCAGATCGGCGCCCAGGCCGGCGGCGAGGGGGACCTGGTCCTCGGTGATCTGGCGGATGAGCTTGCCGCGGACGGCGAGGTTCGCGTAGCGGAAGGGAGCGTGGCCTACAGCCGGGGCGGCGTCGGCGGCGGCCCGCGCGGCCAGCCGGGTCGCGAGCAGGTCCGCCCACCCGCGGTAGGAACCGTCGGGCAGTCCGTCGGACATCCCCTCGGTGAAGGAGTCGCCGACGGCGACGAACGTGCTGACCGGGCCGGTAGTCGTGCGCATGGCGGCCATGATTCCAAACGGGAGGAGGAGAGCCGGTACGCGGGTCCGCGCCACGGCTGGCAAGCTTGATCCCCATGAGCGAGAACGACCCGAGCGAGAACGACCCGAGTGGGAACGAACTGAGTGGGAACGAACTGAGCGCCGACGAGCCGAGTGGGAATGACCCCGGCGGGAACGAACTGAGCGCCGACGAGCCGAGTGGGACCAGTCCGGGCGGTGAACTTCCCGCCGAGCCGGTGAAGTACGTCCTGCCGCTGGTCCTCCACCTGGAGAAGGACGACCCGCCGCACCGCACCGACGCGCTGGAAGCGGCGGCCCGGGGTGTTCTCCTGTTCTTGAGTGATGAGCGTTCCACCGAGGGGGAGTGGGCCGGGCGGGTAGAGGCGTGGAGTGACACGCAGATCCGCAAGGTCGTCCGCCGGGCCCGGGGCGGGGAGTGGCGCAAGGCCGCCGCGCTCGACGGGCTCACCGTGCGGCACGGGACGGCCGAGGTACGGGTCTTCCCGCCGGTCCCCCTGGACGGCTGGCCCAAGGAACTGGCCAAGCTCCAGGTGTCCGGGACGGACCTGGACGACCCGGCGGACCCCGCGGACGCGGACCGTACGAAACCCGTCCTGTGGCTCAACCCGGATCTGGACATGACCGCGGGCAAGGCCATGGCGCAGGTCGGGCACGCCGCGCAGCTCGCCTGGTGGAACCTCGACGACCGCCAGCGCGCCGCGTGGGCGGCGGACGGCTTCGGGTTGACCGTACGCACGGCTTCGAAGGAGACCTGGGCGGAAGTCGCCGGACTGGACCTGCCGGTCGTACACGACGCGGGGTTCACCGAGATCGCGCCGGGCTCCTGCACGGTCGTCGCGGATCTGCCCGCGCTGCGCCGCGGCTGAGTCACCCGCGGCTGGGTCACCCGCGGCTGAGTCACACCGCGGTGGCCCCGCCCTTGCGGTTGTCGAGCAGGGTCTTCAACCGGGCGGTGTCCGCCGCGGTCCAGCCGGGCGGACCGGCCACGGCCGCCCAGCCGACCGCCGCGTGGGAGCCGTAGCGGTGGCCCTGGCCGACCGGCGCGTCCAGGGCGAACGGCAGGTCGACGACCACCTGCCAGAAGGTGATCAGGGGATACCAGTCCATGTCCCTGGAGACGTACGGGCTGCGCACACCGTTCAGCCAGTCAGGCTCCTCGTACAGCAGCTGCCAGTTCCACCACACGATCGGGTCGGTCGCGTTCTGCAGGTAGACCACCCGCGGGAACTGCCAGTCAGGCCCCGGCTCGGCCAACTGGCCGGGGTCCTGCGCGAACCGGACCCGGCGGCCCTGTCCATAGACCGGGTGCCACATGGGGCTGCCCGGATCGCGACTGTGGACCACCTGCTGCCACAGCGGGTTGACGTTGGGCGGGCCCATCAGGAGCGCGCCGTCGGTCTCCTCCTCCAGCGCGATGACGTCCCGGAACGCTGATTCGGTGCCGAACGACCCGAGGCTCTCGCCGGCGACGAGGAGTTTGGGGCGGTGGCCGGCCGGGAGTCCGCCGATCCGCGCGCGGACTGCCGCGATCAGCTCCCGGCCCGCCTCGGCGGCCTTGTCACGGTCTGTCAGGAACGAGATCCAGCTGGGCAGGTAGGAGTACTGGAGGGCGACCATCGCGGTGTTCCCGCCGTACAGGTATTCGAGGGAGTCGGCCATGTCCCGGTCGATCCACCCGGTGCCGGTGGTTCCCATGACGGCGATCACGGGGCGTTCGAAGGCGCCGGTGCGTTCGAGTTCACGGACGGCGAGGTCTGCGCGTGCCGAAGTGTCGGGCGCCGATTCGAGCCCGGCGTACACCCGGACCGGCTGCACGGCTGGCCGTCCCGCGAAGCCCGTCAGGCTCTCCACGGTGGTCCCGCCGCCGGTGAACGCGCGGCCCTGGAAGCCGAGGCTGTCCCACGGGATCAGCGACGCCGGGCCGCCGGACCGCAACGGCGACTCCGGCGGACGGATTCCCTTCGGCGTGCCCTGGTCGGCCAGCGAAGCGGTCGAGTTCGCGACTGTGACGAACGCGTTGGCCAGGAAGCCCTGCACGAACCCGACGGTCGCGAACACCACCACGGCCAGACCGACCGTGAAGGCGATGGGCCGCGGGATGAAGCGGCTCAGGAAACCGTCGACCGTACGGGTGACCAGCCGGAAGGCGCGGGCGACGGAGAGCAGGACCAGGAACGTCCCGACCGCGACGGCGGTGATCCGCAGCGGGGCCACGGACACGTTGGGCTCCATACCCAGCAGCAGGCGCAGATCGCGCTGCCAGCCGCGGCTGCGCCACTGGAAGTACGAGGTCAGCAGCACGGAGCCGGTGGCCAGCACCGTCCAGGACAGCCGGCGGGCCCGGGGCGAGGGGTGGAAGCGGCGCTTGAGCACGGCGTACCCGGCCCAGCCGAGCAGCGCGCCGACGCCGTAGCCGATGACGGCGGAGATCCCGCTGACCACCCCTTGCAGCCACCAGACGCGGGGGAGGAGGGACGGGGTGAGCGACAGGGTGAACGTGAGTACCGCGCCGAGCGTGCCGCCGAAGCCGGGGCACCGGCGGATCAGCCGCCTGCGGTCCTGGACCGGCGCGGTGACCGCCGTCGGGGGTGCCGGGTCGTCCGTCGGTTCGATCGCGGTCTGCTCCATAGACAAAATCTACTGATTTGTCATGACTTTTCGGTGACCTTGGCGGTGAACTGCGGGGTGGTCCCGGTTCTGACACAGCGTGAGCCCGGCCGACCGGCCGGTTCACCCGTACGCGGAAACCGGAAAGACCGGTGGGGGGGGGGGGGGGGGGCCCCCCCGCGCCCCCCCCCCCCCCCGCCCCCCCCGCCCCCCCCCGGGGGGGGGGGGGGGGCGGGGGGTGGGGGGGGGGGGGGGGGGGCCCGCGCGGGCCGCCGCGTGGCACCCCGCGCGCATGCACTCCCGTTTCCCTTCATCCGCGCCCCCCCA